>CAYHCU010000079.1:0-11655 GCA_964355035.1 uncultured Flavobacteriales bacterium
AAAAAGAAAACGGTAAGCAAGTAGGGCATAAAACGCGCGTACTTTTTACCGATACTTGGTTTAGCAATTTCATCGCGAACACAAACTACCAAAACTTCGATTAACGACTGCAAACCTTTTGGTGCCATTCCTTTTCTTTTGCCATATGCTTTTGCAACGGAAAGAAAAATTCCTAACATTAAAAATACACTGACTAAAAGAGCGAAAACATTTTTTGTAATCGAAATATCGTATGCCGTCTCCTTTTAGCAAAAAACAAACGTTGCTGTTGAAGCTTCAACTTCTTCTAACTCACTTACTGCTTCAATTTTATTCTCGCGTAAAACATAACCGTTGTAGGCTTTATGACCATGCTCAAAACGACTCGACATAAACGCCGAAAATCCGCGTGTTTTATTGTAAACAATTACCGGAAGTGGAACTGATATTGCATTCGCCCCTTCTCCCACAATGTGCCATTCGTGAGAATCTGAAATATGCTCAACAATGGCTTTTCCTGCATCAAATTTTTCTTCACCTGTAGATGCGCCTTCTTCATTTGCAAAAACACTTGTTCCTGCAAAAAGCAAAATCATCACCCAACTCAATTTTAACTTCATAAATTCCACGTTTTGAATGCATTACGCCCGTTTTTTAACAGCCGTTTTTAATAGAGAGCGCAAAAGTAATATTTAAAGGGTTAAGAACAAACCTTCGGGGGGAAAAAACTTTGCCCCCGCCTGAAGGCGGGGGCAAAGTTTAAGCCTGAAGGCGGGGGGAAAAAAATACTCTTTATTTGATCAAACTGATCTTTTTCGTAGTTGTTAGCTGATGTTGACTAAACTGCATCAAATAAAGTCCATTATTAAGTTCTGAAATATCCAGACTTAAGCTTGAAGTAAAGTTATTGAAAGTGAAGGTTTTAACTAAGCGTCCTGATATATCAGTCACTTTGATCTGAAGTGTCCCTGTGGAGATATCTTTGATTTGCACCTTTAAAAGTCCGTTCGATGGATTTGGATAAAGGCTGATATTCTGAGCAAAAATCTCATTCTCCTCTACGCCGGGGTTTGGTGTTGCACAGGCATTCGATGAAATCAGGGATGCACGTGGGCCATATAGAGATGTATTCATTTTTACAGCTTGCTCATACGTAAACATGACCATGCATCGATCGTCGACATAGTCCATGTAATTCATGAACATTTCGCCATTGGCATCAGAACCACAAGTATTGAAGGCATTGTATGGAAATGAAGGACAACCTGAATTTGAAGCTTCTTGTGGTGGCGTATCTGAAATGAAGTCATCACCACAAGTTGCATCACCCCAAATGTGGCGAAGACCTAGCCAGTGACCCACTTCATGCGTTGCTGTTCGGCCATAATCGAATGGAGGTGTTACATTTCCGAGATACCCAAAATAATGATATCCAATTACGACTCCATCTGTTGAGTCAGGTCCACCCGGAAATTGCGCATACCCAAGTAAAGATGAACTTGAACCCCCAAAGTCGATGGACCATAGATTCAAATAACGAGAAGGATCCCATATAGTTTGTGGCTTTACCCAAGCATTAATGTCGGCCATCGTCCAGCCCAATCCACCGACCTGTCTATCTATCCCTGTTGTGGCTTGCCCATTAGGAGTTTGTTTTGCCAGACAAAATTCAATCAAGACATCGCTGGTAAATTGCCAAAATGGGTGACCAGGCATTAGCGAATCTGCATTATTCAATCTGAAATCTTCAGATAAAGCTTCGATTTGAGATAACACCTGAACATCGCTGATATTTGAACCTGTCCCTACCGCTTCATTATCATGAATTACATGAACGACAACCGGAATCGTAACAATGGTCATTGTGCGATGTGTTGTTACGTCATGACGTAAATTCGTCTCCGCATCTACGTTCTCCAGTTGTTGACGTAAAGCAGGATTGTTGTTAATCATGTTCTGATAATTCTCATTGGTTCCGCAGGTGCGTTGAGAATAAGAAGGTAACGATAATAAAATACCGAGACCGATTGCTGGTAGAATTTTATTCATCCGATTTGTGTTTTATGTGGTTGATAAAAGTAGTGTTTTTTGTAGTCAAAATTAAAAGTGGGGATTATTTACACTTCCCGTGCTTAATCAATTTTTGACAACCTTTTTTGTGGCAATAAAATTCCCGTCTGAAATCATTTGAACAAAATAAATTCCATTCGGAAATTCCGTTAGTGAAATTTTCCTTTCTCCGGTAACAGTTGGTTCCTTTTTTACAATTTCTCCAATTGAATTATAAATTAAAACAGAAGCGTTTTTAATTTTATCGTCCTTTAAGCGAATCAATAATTCACTATGTGTTGGATTCGGAAATGCTTCAAACAAATTGTTTTCCGGAATTGCTTGAATTGTATTTGCCGGTCCTGTTACATATTTTTCTGTTAAATTATAATTATCAAAGGTGCGACTCAAATATACATCACAGTTATAATCGAAACCAAAATAACCCGGCTCATTCCGAATTGACGCTGTATCATACCAGATTGTGTGGCCACTTGTATCTGTATTGTGAAGAATGAGAATATTTTGAGTATCGTCCAAATGCTGGGCGGATAAAAAATACAAGCCGTTGTCACAAGTACTAAACTCAACAGCGCCACCGTACCCATCTTGTGTAGCGAGAGAATCGGTGTCGGTAAAATAATCTTTTTCCCATTGAACAATTCCGCTTGTATCGAGTTTGGTTAACATGTAGTGATGATTGCTCCAAAACCCGCCGGCGAAAGATGTGTCAGGATTAAAATAAGTGTAGTTGTTTGCTACGAAAACCGAATTATCAAGCAAAGCAAAATTAATATTTGAAAGTAATGCCGAATCTCTTGAAATGTCGGCAGCCCAAACCAAACTACCGCCCAGAGCATTTCGTTTTTCTATTCTTGTGCGAGTTCCTGTATACCCGAATGTGTAAAAGTCGCCAATATCATCAACCGCTATAGATGTGATACTCGAATTAAATCCACTGTATGAACTTTCCCGACGATAATCTAAAACGCCGCTGCTATCAACTCTGAAAAAATAATTTTTTACAATCCCTGCAGTTCCATTCGAACCGGTACCTACTCCATAAATATTATTATTAACATCGACATTCAAAGAAGAAATTACTTCTGACAATGAATTTGGTGAGAGTCCATCATCCGGCAATTCAACATGCCAATCAAGATAACCATTAACAGTATCGAACTTTGCAATTGCAAAATCTTCCATACCGGAAGAATCCACGATAGCTGAAAAACCAACTATCAAGTAACCGCTATTATCCAAAAAAGAAGACACAGGTGTAGCAGATAAAAAAGGTGCTAGCCAGTATTGCTCCCATAATAATGCACCACTTCCATCTATTCTCTTTATTCTCACTTGTGTTCCGGTAAGGTCATCATAGAAGCCAATAAAAATTGCACCATCATTTTCTATAGGAACGATGTTGAAATATTTATCATTGCAATCCGTAAAGCAACTGTCATTCACATATTCCCAAAGTTTAGCACCGCCGGCATCGTGAGCATAAAAAACATAGCTAACATAAAATGAAATAGCTGATTGTGTAAAATTTACCGAATAATTATTTCCTGATCGATCTACAGCAAAACCACGAGCATCGGTAATTTGAGAATTTACATGCGAGGAAATTGACGACCATTCTAAACGACCTTGAGCGAATGATTGACTTAAGCTTAAAATTGCAATTAAGAAAATAAGTAAATAACTTTTCTTCATGAAAGATTGTATTTAATTAGTTAACAGCACGACTGTGAAAAACGAAAACAAAGGTAATTTTTCTGAGCAAAATGCCAAAAAAGAAAAAGGGGCAACTCCGGTTGGAATTGCCCCTTTTTATATTTTCTCTTTCTTTTAGAACTTGAAGGAAAGACCTAAAGTTAAATAAGCGATACCATAACCTAATTCAGCGTTTAAGCCAATGTTGTCAGTTAAGTAATAACGAACACCACCGAAAGCAGAAAATCCAGCAGCACTTCCGTAACCGCCTGACCAATCATAGCTCGAGTTATAATTAGGATCTGTGTCAGTATATTTGAAATTCAAAATGTTATACGAAAGCATTGCACCTAGGTATAAATCTAATTTTTCGTTATCAAGAGGGAAATGATATGCACCACGAACACCAATGATTGTATATGTCCACTTCCATGTTGATGTATAGCTACCCCAAGAATATTCATCTTTGATAGACTTATATCCTAAATAACCGCCAAGACTAACAACACCGTCTCCTAATTCCCATGTGCCGTGTTCGAAGGAAAGACCGATTGCAGGAGTTTGACTTACGTTGCTACCTGAATATCCACCTAAAAGAGTACTTCCAAGTCCTACACCCAAGTTTAAAACATTTGTTCCAACTTCATATTGCGCCTTGGTTGTTCCTACCGAAGCGATCAACACTGCTACTGAAAGCATTGCTACTTTTACTAATTGTGTAATTTTTTTCATGTGATTATAATTTTGGTTTTTGTATGGTTTTTAAATTAATGATAAATTATAATGATGCGCTTTGTGGAAGCTATTTGTGCGGTAAATGTAGGATTTTAATGATAAATTCCAAATCCCGAAAAAAATTACTGTTAACAAGAATTTAGAAATGCGGAATGCGGATTTCGGATTGGGCAGCAGTCTAAATTGAAAGCGATCACTTCTTAGTGACGCGACCAATCCGAAATCCCGAATCCGCATTCCGAAATTCAAACCTTTCTCTGCTTCATGGCCGTAACTACCTCAAAAGCAGTAAATACGGCATAAGCTATCATGAAAGAAATCATGAAGGGAATGGCATTCGATTTATGCGTTAAAGCATAAATCAGAATCACGCTCAAATGAATCAACAACTTAAATGTAGTCGCTGCCATATAATAACGTATGAAATTCTGCGGACGGCCAACGGAACTTTTTACCAATCCATAATGAAAACCAAAAGAAACAACTGAAAAGTAGGCTAATATCTGCCACCGCATTTTTAATTCTTCCGGCGATCCTCCTACCACCAAAATCGCAGATGCGCAAATGGCTATTAGAAGGAGGTAGTATGGGTAGTGTTTCAATGGGTGGTGAGTGGTGAGTGGTAAGTAGTAAGTGGTAAGTGGTAAGTAGTAAGTAGTAAGTAGTAAGTAGTAAGTAGTAAGTAGTAAGTAGTAAGAAGTAAGAAGTAAGTTGTGAGTAGTGAGTAGTGAGTTGTGAGTAGTGAGTAGTGAGTTGTCAATGCCTAAATAAGGTAAGAGGTTGCCATTTACTACTTACCACTCACTTCTTTAAAAAATCCTTAATGCTTAAATAAATCGCAACAGCAACAGAGAGCAAACTCAAAACAAGTGTCGCTACCGGAACTTTCCAGCCCAGGTATTCATCCAGTTTTACTCCGCCGAAAACACCTATGCAAATAATGGCCATCATTTGTGTGCCCATTGATGCATAACGCATCATTGCATTTTTATCTTCAGGCTGTTTTTTCTTTGTTGAGTTCGATTGATTTGTCGGCATTTTTTATGTCTTTAATAACAGGACCCATATTACATGAACCTGTAAATGTTGCGCCAACTTCAACTACTAATTTTCCTGTAACGATATCGCCAATTACTTTTGATGCTGATTTCAAAAAAAGTAATTCCGCAACAACAGTCTTCCCTTTTATTATTCCGGACACATCAGCATTCTGACTACTAACATCGCCTTCAACTACTCCTGTTGCACCAATGACAACTTTCGCTTTCGAAATGACATGGCCGATTACTGTTCCGTCGATTCTGACATCTCCATTTGAACGGATATCTCCCTCGATTACTGTTCCGGCACCAATCAAATTAATTGATGCATTGCTACCTTCAACTGCTTTAGATGAAGGATTGTTTTCTTTGTTTCCTTTGTTATTAAACATTCTCTTTCCAATTAAGAGGTTAAAAAATAATCTGAACTTTTGTTCCCGTTGGTGTGTTCAGACGCACAAATATAGATTATATATTGAAATCAGAATGATGATTTTTGAGGGCATTGGTCATCGGTTAAAAGTCAAAAGTTAAAAGTCAAATGTCAAAAACCCATTCTCCTGACTGCTCGTCAATTAGCTGTTTTTCAGGTAATTAAATATGAATTCTTAAAAACTTTAAAACACTTCCCTTTTTAGGTACCGGCTAATTACCACTCGCTACTCACCACCTACCGATAGAAATTTCGGTAAAAATCCTCGTATTCGTCTGTTTTCATCTGTCGTATTAACTCCGATAAATTGTTAGCGGAAATAACGTATTCTTGGTATTCATCAGTGCTTACATTTCCGTACACATCGTCGTTATCATATAAAGCAGCATTATAACTCAAAGCATCAACACGATTAGGGAATGAACGCAGGATAAAAATCTTTTTGCGTGGCCCGAAAAGAAGGTCCTGTACATCGATAGACTTTGAACCAAAGTTGGACGCATTAAAATTGGATAATTTTGTTTTGAAACGAACGGGATCTATAGCACCGCCGATATTCTGGAAGATCACGACTACAAAATGAAGAGTATCCGGATTGTACTTAAATGCAGTTGATGGAACGACCTCCGCAATTTGCGAAGAGTCTACAGTCGTACTATTGTCTTTTACGAGCGTAGAAGTCGGCTTTGAAGGAGCATTTTTATGAATCGCATCTAATATTTCTTGAGCGCGATCTTTAACAGGATGTTCGGAATTGTTTCTGATCACATCTAGTAAAGAAGCTTCAAAAACAGGAAGCGGTTGCGTTTTCCCTATTGCCAGAGCTTTCAATAATTCAAACTGAGGAGCTAAAAGACTTCTCGGAAACTGAATGTCTGCTTCACTTTTTCTCTGTATGACTGCCTGGTATTCTCCATTCAAATATTTGCGATAGGTCTCTTCATAAAATAATTCCAGGTCTGATTTCTTATTTGCTTTTTCAATTGCATAATTTGGATTCCGAATAATCTCTGCATACTCTGATTGCCCGTACTGGGTAAGAATGATATTCTTATAATATTCCGACCGCTGAGAATTTCCTATAGTAGCATACAATCGATACAACTGATAGTAACACTGCATCATGTATTTACAAGTCGGGAATCGTTTTAATAATGTTTCAAAGGCATCCGCAGAAGCAATTTGATCATTCAATTGCTCGCGATAGATTAATCCGATATTATAATATGCTTCAATAATTTTATTGGTTGATTTATCCAACGCTTCCTTTTCAACCGGAACGGATTTCAACATATTTTGTCTGCGCTTATCGGCACTTGCAACTTTACCAAGCGTGTCTTCTTTCGAAACATCGTCGATTTTTTCCAAATCAACATTCTCTTCTGTATTTCCGCCGGCTTGCTTGTTACTTCTTCTCCAATTGTCTTCAAGTTTTCTCTCGCCGAATTTTTTTACGAAATCGTTCAACCCAAAACTTATTGCCTGCGGATTATAAAAATACCAACTTGATCCTGTAGCGCGATTAAAAGTATTTGCTTCTTTTGGATTCGTTTGTTGTTGAAAAATCTGATTTGCCTGCTGTTCTTCTTTCTCCTTTTTCTTCGCTTCTTCTTCTTTTCTGATCGCTTCATCGATCATTTTTTGTCTTTCTGCAGGTGTCAACAATGCCAAACTTTGAAGACTGTCTTCGTTTTCTATCACTCGCAGATTCTTTACCAACTTGGTAAGGCTATTCCTGCGATTTAAAATTTCTGTGTAATCAGGATAATCATTTGTTAAACTGGAAGTCGTGCTATCGTAATATACTTGCGCCTGACGATATTCTTTTTTTGCAAAATGAATCTTCCCAAGTTCTAAATACGACAACGCTTTTTGATTCACATTAGCAGTACTTGCGCGAACTGATTTGTTCAATAATTCAATTTGCTCGGTTTCTTTACCTTCGTTTTTTGCCAAACCGGCTAAGGCATAATAAATCTGATCCAAATATTCTTTGTTCTTCGGATCTGATTCCATCTTTTGAAGTTCCTTGCGAACGGTCTCATTATTTCCTGAAGTTCCATCTGTTGAACGCGCGCGATTTAAACGTGCATTAAATCCAACTTCATACTTCGGATTCATTTTTATAACCTTCGTAAACAAATCAAAAGCTTGTTTAAAATCTCCTTTTTGCTGATGCAATTGACCGAGAATAAACAGCCAACGAATTTTTGTATCACGCTTTTTCACCAATGCCGCTGCACGTGTCAAATGAATGATAGCGGCATCATAGTTTTTTGTCTGAAGATAAAAGTCAGCACTCACTGCTTCTAATTCCCACTTGCTTTTTTTAGGAAAATCACTTTGATTGCGAATGTAATCCAGCTTTTCTTCTGCCTCGTTTAATTGCGTAAGCTCCAAAGACGTTTTTGCCAGCCACAAGGAACCCAAATGATGTCCCGGATCATTACGATACGTAGATTCGACATATTTGAATGTCTCTATCGCTTCAAAATAATCATGTTTGAAAAACTGAGCCTTCCCATAAAGCAAATGATTGTCGTCGATCCATTTTTCAGAATTCGGTTTCTCATTTCCTCTTTTGTCAATGATGGTATGACGCTCGATAACGGTTTTTGTGCGTTTCATTGCATCTTCCAACTGCGGATAAATGGCTTTTGCTTTCGTTGCATCAGCATATTGAAAAACCGATAAAATTCTGTCGTAATGGTCGGTATGAGAAGCTGCTAACCGATCCGTTGCTTCTTCTATCTTTAAACCGGCATTATAATACCCATTATAATGTGCTCCCAGATTGTGGAAAGTTCTGGTAAACATGGAATCCTTGGTATTTGAGCATGATGTCCACACCATTATTAATGGCAGTAGGACTACAAGACCAAATCTGGCAGTAAGGCGAAAAAAATTATCCGGGATCATTGAATTTGCTATAACTGCAAATTTGCGAAAATATTCTCGAAATGCAAGGAGTTGGGGAGTAGTAAGTGGTGATTAGTAAGTCCGGTATTTGGAAAGGAAGTAAAAAATGCGTTTTCGAAAAACAAATTACGAACAACGAATCCTGAACAACGAACAAGAATCCTGATTTTGAGGCATTTCAATGACAACCAGACACTAAATCCGGTTTTTACAGACCGAAAAAAAACGCGTAGCTTGCTACCTCGAAAAATGAAGTTTAAAGACATTAAATATCTCCGTCGGCTTAGGGGTAAGTTTCGTTTGGTTATCATGAATGACGAAACGCTGGAAGAAAAAGCGTCTTTCAACCTGCGCCCCTTCAAGGTTTTTGTGGCCACCGGTATTATCATTATTTCGCTTATTACAATTACAACTTTTCTAATTGCCTTCACTGGATTGCGAGAGTATATTCCGGGATATGCAGATCTGAAAACAAAACGTCATGTTTATAATATGGTTCTCAAAACTGATTCTTTGGAAAAGGAAATCGAGAGTCGTAATTTATATATCGAAAATATAAAAAATGTGATTAATGGCACATTGCCCAATGCTGATACTTCGAAGCAAAATGAAAACTCAAAGAAGTACGATACTATTCATCATCTGAATCGTTCTAAAGAGGATGAAGAACTTCGGAAACAAATCGAAACACAAGATCAATATTCTCTCACTGAAGGAGCTACTTCTATCCGAAACAGTATCAAAAGCTTTCTTTTTTTTCCGCCACTGAAAGGAACAATCACCAATCGTTTTGACGCAATTACCAAGCATTATGCTATCGACATTGTGTCTAATCCAAATGAAGCCATTAAGGCTACTCTTGATGGTACCGTAATCTTCGCTAACTTTACTTCGGAAACCGGATATGTAATCGGCATTCAACATTCAAACAATTTATTCTCTCTCTACAAACACAATTCTGCGCTCCTCAAAAAAGCAGGCGATTTTGTAAAAGCAGGCGACGTTGTTGCAATTATCGGAAATTCAGGCGAACTAAGTCAAGGCCCGCATTTGCACTTTGAACTGTGGTTCAATGGCACACCTCTGGACCCAATACAATTTATTGCATTTTAATTTTCTCAATCAACATGGCGCTTCTTTCACTCCTCAGTAAACCGCTTGCTTCTTATGCAATGAAGCAAACCCAGCTGTGGTCGAAGAATGCTGCTTTGATGCAAAAGCGAATCTTCGAACAATTACTAACAGGAGGGAAAACTACACTTTTCGGAAAAGATCACTGGATGTCATCAGTGAAATCGTATGAATCGTTTCGTGAACAGGTTCCTATTCGTGACTACGAAGATTTCAAAACATATATTGAAAAAATAAAGCAGGGTGAAGAAGATGTTCTGTGGCCGGGAAAACCGCTTTATCTTACCAAGACTTCCGGCACCACCTCCGGTGTGAAATATATTCCACTTACACGAGCTTCTTTACCGAATCATATTAACTCAACACGCAATGCACTCTTCAGCTATATTCACGAAACAGGAAAATCAAAGTTCCTAGACAAGAAATTAATTTTTATTTCCGGAAGTCCGGCTTTGGAAACAATTAATGGTATTCCTGTCGGACGATTATCCGGAATTGTAAATCATCATGTGCCGTCGTACCTCCGCAGAAATCAATTGCCGACCTATCCGACTAATTGTATAGAAGATTGGGAAAAGAAAATAGATGCCATTGTTGATGAAACGATTCATCAAAATATGGCGTTGATCTCCGGCATTCCGCCATGGGTACAAATGTATTTCGATAAACTTACAGAGCGAACCGGAAAAAAGATAAAAGATATTTTTCCTGATTTTGATTTGTTTGTTTATGGTGGAGTGAATTATGAACCGTATCGAAACAAGCTCGAACAAAGCATCGGAAAAAAAGTTGACAGCATTGAATTGTATCCGGCCAGCGAAGGATTCATTGCTTATCAGGACAAACAAAATGATCCATCGTTATTGTTAATGGTGAACTCGGGAATTTTTTACGAGTTCATTCCGGCAAATGAATATTTCAACAGCAATCCGACACGCATTTCTCTGAAAGATGTTGAACTCGGAGTTAATTATGCTATTATCCTAAATACAAATGCCGGTCTATGGGGTTACAGCTTAGGTGACACTGTAAAATTTGTTTCGAAAGATCCATATAAGATTTTAGTTACCGGTAGAATCAAACATTTCATTTCTGCCTTTGGTGAACATGTGATCACAGAAGAAATTGAAAAAGCTTTAATGCATGCAGCGCAACAACAACATGCAGAGATTGTAGAATTCACTGTTGCACCACAGGTAAATCCAGAAAGTGGATTGCCTTATCATGAATGGTTCATTGAATTCCACAAGCTTCCGGATAACCTGGAAAAATTTACAGCGGCTATCGACGAAAGCCTGCAACGTCAAAATATTTATTATAGAGATCTCATCACAGGACATATTTTACAGCCTTTAAAAATTCGTCGCTTGCAAAAAGATGCCTTCATCAAGTACATGCGTTCTCTTGGAAAATTGGGCGGACAGAATAAAGTTCCGCGGCTTTCGAATGACAGGAAATTGGTGGAGGAGCTGGTGAAATATGTGTGAATGCAAGTGGGTCAAGGGTAAAAGGTCAAAGGTCAAAGGTCAGTCGTTGCTTCAAACTATTGAGTTAAAGTCGAAAGTCAAAATAGAGAACCATTCAAGGCGAGAATGCTGAAAGCATCTACTTGAAGATTTGTTCCCCAACTCCCCTTTAAGTGTCGACAAAAAT
>CAYHCU010000080.1:0-11644 GCA_964355035.1 uncultured Flavobacteriales bacterium
TTATTTTTATTACATTTGCATCCCTCAAAATGAGGTCTAAGTATAATTCATTATGTACGCAATTGTAAACATAGCCGAACGACAATTCATGGTGGTAAAAGACGAGCAGGTAATTGTTCGCCGTTTAGTCGGAGAAGATGGTAAAGCGCTGGAATTCAGCGACGTAGGTTTAATAGTAAACGACGGTAAAATTAGAGTAGGAACGCCTGCAATCAAAGGTGCTTCCGTAACTGCTCGGATTGTAGACCATTTACGTGGTGAAAAAATCATCATCTTCAAGAAGAAACGTCGGAAGGGCTATCAAAAGCAAAGCGGTCACCGTCAGGATTTGACTCGCATTCAAATTGATGGCATTACAGCTTAAGTTACTATTCATTAACCAGATAATATTAAAAGATAATGGCACATAAAAAAGGGGCAGGTAGTTCGAGAAACGGTCGCGAATCACATAGCAAACGCCTTGGTGTAAAAATATTCGGAGGTCAAAGAGTGATCGCCGGAAATATAATTGTTCGTCAACGTGGAACTAAACATATGCCGGGACTTAATGTCGGTATTGGAAAAGATCATACTCTTTATTCTTTGATCGAAGGAAAAGTTGTATTCCGCAAAAAAGCTGACAATAAGAGTTACGTTTCTGTTGCTCCTCTTGTAGTTGCTGAAGCATAATCAAATTCCATAAAATATTAATTAGCTGCCTCAATTGGCAGCTTTTTTTTTGACTGATTTTTTATCAAATTAAATTTTGTTTGTACCTTGAAATACTCTTCACTCACGTAAAATCATGATCAATAAATCCACACTTGATTTCTTAAAAGCAATTAAGAAAAACAATGACCGCGAATGGTTCGAAAAAAACAAGGATCGTTATATTACTGCGAAAGATAATGTCGGCGAACTCATCGATGCTTTTCTTGCAGAAGCTGTAAAATTTGAAAAAGGATTCGCAAATCTCTCTGCAAAAGATTGCGTGTTTCGTATCTATCGCGATGTACGTTTTTCGAAAGATAAAAAACCGTACAAAACAAATTTAGGCGCGGGTATAAATGTAGGAGGAAAGAAAGCATTGAATGCCGGTTACTACATTCACATCGAACCCGGAAATTCATTTATCGCCGGAGGAATGTGGATGCCACCCGCAGATCAGATAAAAATGATCCGCCAGGAAATTGATTACAATGGAAAGATCATTCGTTCTGTTCTAAAGAAGAAAGATTTCAAAACCTACTATGGTGAACTCGATCAGGAATACGCTTTGAAAACCTCTCCAAAAGGCTATGCAAAGGATCACCCGGATATTGACCTTCTTCGATTAAACAGTTTCATCGTCTTGCATAAATTCTCCGACGCCGAAATCATGAAAAAAGATTTTGCCAAACAACTCGGCAAAGGCGCTAAGATCATGAAACCATTGTTGGATTTTTTGAATACAGCGATTCATGTTGTTAGCTAAATTGAGAGATTGGATAAGATTTAATTTCGGATTGTTCCAAAGAATTTCGGATTTCGGAATGCGGATTTCGGATTGTGATAGCGCTTAGGCGAACTCGCTTTTAAGCATATGGTAATTTCAATTAAACAAGAATTTCGGATTTCGGAATGCGGATTTCGGAATGGTCGCTTCGCAGGCAGGCTTGTGAGCTAATTTTTAATTCGAGTGAATTAATTTATTTTTTTTAATTGAAATTCTTAATTTTAAGACAAGTAATATCCAATCTTGCAAGCACCCCAATCCGAAATCCGAAATTCGCAATTTTTTACTCATTCCGAAATCACTTCTTACTAGCATTAATTTTATTTCGCACAGTTCTTCCTGAAGCAGTAAAAATTGCAATAAGTTCATTGCACTCTTTAACTAATGGTTCGAGTTGATCGCTTTTTAAAATATTTGAAGCAATTAATAATTCGAGCCAGAACAATGTTTCATCAGCTTCTTCTTCTACGATTACAATTTTATTCAAAAAGTCTTTGTCGGATTTTGCTCTGCATACTGCTCTGTAATTCGCGCCAACAGAAGTGCCTGAGCGGACAATCTGATTGCCAATAGTATTTCCAATTTTATTGGAAGGAATTTTTTCAACCAAATTTAAAATGGCAATTGAAAAGATTTTGGTTCGATTTTTTAAATCAACGGTTTTCATATTTCTTACTACAATTTGCAGAATAATTTTTTACAAATTTATCTCGAACTAGGCACATATTTTTACTAATAAATAGACTTAACGCATTTAAAATACTTCGAAGAAGACAAAAGAATTTCGGATTTCGGATTGTGATAGCGCTTAGGCGAACTCACTTTTGAGCACATGGTAATTTCAATTAAACAAGAAATTTCGGAATTCGGATTATTCCAAAGAATTTCGGAATTCGGATTTCGGATTGTGATAGCGCTTAGGCGAACTCGCTTTAGAGCATATGGTAATTTCAATTAAACAAGAATTTCGGATTTCGGAATGCGGATTTCGGAATGGTCGCTTCGTAGGCGGGCGTTATCACAAATTTTATCTCGATTGAATTAATTTTATAAGTGAGGCAAACTCATAATTAATTGAAATTTAGAACTATAAGACTTGAAATATCCAATCTTGTAGGCGACCCAATCCGAAATCCGCAATCCGAAATCCGCAATTATTCCTTAAAGGATTCCCGATTAATCTGCTAAATTTGCACCACATCAACAGAACCACATGATCCAGATTACCACTATTCGCGAAAAAAGCGATTTTGTAATAGAACGCCTTGCCGTAAAGAATTTTGACGCCAAAGCAATCGTTGCCGATATTTTAACGCTGGATGAAAACCGCCGCAAAATCCAAAATGAACTGGATGAAATTTTATTCCAGCAAAATACACTTGCAAAACAAGTGGGTGATCTTTACAAGAGTGGGAAAAAATTCGAAGGTGATGAACTGAAAAACAAAAGCGGTGCTTTGAAAGAATCATCGTCGGCTTTACAAATGCTGTTGACTGAATTTGAAGAAAAGCTGAATCTTGAAATGGTGAAGCTTCCAAATATTCCTTCTGATAAAGTACCGAAAGGAAAAACTCCTGAAGATAATGAAGTCGTTCATCAAGAAGGTGCAATTCCTGAACTGTATGATGGCGCTGTTCCACATTGGGAACTCACATCAAAATATGATATCATCGATTTTGAATTAGGGGTGAAACTTACCGGTGCTGGATTTCCTGTTTACAAAGGCAAAGGAGCAAAACTTCAACGTGCGCTTATCAATTTCTTTTTGGATAAAGCTACTGATGCCGGCTTCCGCGAAATTCAACCTCCGATTTTAGTCAATCGTGATTCCGGTTATGGTACAGGACAGCTTCCCGATAAAGAAGGACAAATGTACCACATGCAGATCGACGATTTTTATCTGATTCCAACTGCTGAGGTTCCCGTAACAAATATTTATCGTGATGTGATTGTGAAAAGTGAAGAGCTGCCTATAAAAATGTGCGCCTATACTCCTTGCTTTCGTCGTGAAGCGGGCAGCTATGGAAAAGATGTACGTGGATTAAATCGCTTGCACCAATTTGATAAAGTGGAGATCGTACAAATTCAACATCCTGATAAATCTTATGAGACGCTTGATGAAATGGTCGAACATGTTTCTGGTTTGTTGCGTTCGTTGCAACTCCCATTCAGAATTCTTCGTTTGTGTGGTGGAGATATGAGTTTTGCCAGCGCTTTGACATACGACTTCGAAGTGTTTTCTGCTGCACAGAAAAAATGGTTGGAAGTAAGTTCGGTTTCAAATTTCGAAACGTTTCAGGCGAACAGAATGAAATTACGTTTCCGCCAAGGAAGTGATAAACCTCAGATTGCTCACACCTTGAATGGAAGCGCTCTCGCTTTACCAAGAATTGTTGCTGCTTTATTAGAAAATAATCAGACGCCTGATGGCGTTATTATTCCCGATGCTATCCGTTCATATACGGGCTTCGATAAAATCAATTGAAAAGAAAAAATACTTCCATAGGAAAAATAGCAAGTTCAATTTTGGCCTTCTTGCTTTTCTTTGCTTTGAATTCATTTTCGCAAGGCAATCAAGATCGGCAATTGGCTGATCAATTTCTGAACAATGCAGAATATGAGAAGGCTGCGCAATTGTACGATAAGCTTATGGACAAAGATCCGTATGGAACTTATCCGCAATATTTTCGCTGTCTTTTGGCTATGAAAGAGTATGATAAAGCGGAAAAGCTGACCAAAAAAATCATCAAAAAACAAGAATCTAATATTTGGTATTTAGTAGACCTTGGTTATATATATGCTCAGCAAGATCAGAATGATAAAGCAAAGGCACAATATGAAAAGGCTATAAAATTAATAAAGCCGGATCAAAATTCAATTATTAATCTGGCGAGCGCTTTCTTAAACAAACAAGAACCTGATTATGCACTTCAAACTTATCTTGAAGGAAGAAAGTTAATGCGCGAGATCTATGGTTTTTATTTTGAAACGGCTGAAGTGTATTATCAAAAAGGAGAATACCAGAATATGATTGAAGAGTATCTTAATGCTGTATCTGATAATTCAATGATGCAGCAAAGTGTTCTCAATGTACTTCAGGCAAGAGTTGGCTTCGATCCGGAAAATAACAAAGGCGATCTTTTACGTACTGCACTGTTGAGAAGAATTCAAAAGACGCCTGAGAAAAGCGAATTCTCTGAAATGTTGATCTGGTATTTTATTCAGCAAAAAGATTTCGAATCAGCATTCATCCAGGCCAAAGCAATCGATAAGCGATTGAAGGAAGATGGAAGTCGTGTGTTGTCAATCGGTGCAATGGCGAATTCAAATATGAATTATGAAGCAGCAATCAAATGCTATCAGTATGTTGTTGAAAAAGGGAAAGACAATGTCAATTATATTCCTGCACGAATGGAGTTGCTGAATTCGTACAATAAAAAAATTACTGAAGAAAATGTTTATACCAAAGCTGATCTTCAGAAATTGGAAAGCGATTATGAACTTACATTGACGGAATTGGGAAGATCAGGAAGAACAGCAGGAATGATCAGAGGTTTGGCTCATCTAAGAGCGTTTTATCTCGATAAAATTGATTCTGCAATGTCTGATCTTGAAGCTGCTATTGACTATCCCGGAATTTCTGCTCAAACTAAAGCTGATTGCAAATTAGAATTAGGTGATGTCTATTTGTTCAGTGGAAATGTGTGGGATTCCGATTTGCTATATGCACAGGTTGATAAAGACTTTAAACACGACCCTCTGGGACAAGAAGCAAAATTCCGGGGAGCACGTTTGGATTATTTCCGCGGCGATTTTCTTTGGGCACAAGCACAGCTGGATGTATTGAAATCTGCCACTTCTCAGTTGATCGCTAACGATGCTCTTTCATTATCGTTACTCATCAGCGATAATATGGGACTCGATTCTACAACAGATGCTTTGATGTTGTATGCACGTGCAGACTTATTAAGTTATAGAAATAAGAATGATGATGCCTTGATTGTGCTCGATTCAATACACTTGCTTTATCCGACTCACACACTTGCAGATGATGCCTGGTATAAAGAAGCGCAGATCATGGATCAAAAAAGAAATTGGGCTGCTGAGGATTCTCTCTACGGAAAAATTCTTGAATTCGATAGCGCTAGCGTAATTGCTGATGATGCTCTTTATCAGCGTGCGCTCTTACAAGAAACAAAATTAAATAACAAAACCAAAGCACTAGAGTTGTATCAGGATTTGATTGTAAAATATCCCGGAAGTGTTTTTGTCGTCGAAGCAAGAAAGAAGTATCGTCATTTACGCGGCGATGTCTTGAATTAAAGAATTGTGAATAACGAATAGCGAAAAATTAACGTCTTATTACCAATTTCTACGCACCCAAAAATGATCCTATATAACGTAACTACAAACGTCGAAGCCTCCGTTCACGAAGAATGGCTCGATTGGATGCTCGCTTCACACATTCCTGATGTTATGCTAACCGGAATGTTTCTGGAATATCATATCCTGAAAGTGATTAGTGATAATGAATCTGGTGGACATACTTATTCCGTTCAGTACTTATGTGCAAGCATGGAAAAATATCAGCAGTATGAAGATATTTACGCTCCGGCATTGAGGGCGGATTTTATAGGAAGGTATAATGACAAATCTGTTTCTTTTAGAACGTTATTGGAAGTGATTAAATAAGTGTGCTTCCTTGAAATTATTATCCTTCATAATAAGTAGGCCTCATAAAAAATTGAAACGCCAGACACGGCCACAGCTTTATCATTATTTTCAGGTCGCTGTTACTAATGGAAAATCATAGTACTGTGAGGCAGGATATCAACTACCTCATGATCACTTACAATTGGGCATACCTCTCCCCGGGGGCAAGGCTGAAATTGAATTGCTCCGGTACCCATTTAACAATTTGACGTATCTCTCCCCGGGGGCAAGGCTATAATTGAATTGCTCCGGTACCCATTTAACAATAAATTGAAATTATTTGGTTAAGAAATATATCTAGCGCCCTGCAGTTTCCCCGTATTTTCCCCCTTGCAAGACTACCTTTTCAGGTAGCACTATTAAATAGGTAAATGACTTTAATTTAATTGAGATCAGTAACCGCATAAATGTCGGTTATTTCATGAAACAATATCGTAGAGATTCTATCATAACCGTGAAGGAGTAAAGGAATATTCGTATTTTTGACCTTACGTAATGCATATGAAACAAACCTCCTCAGGAGTTAGAGCAAAGAAAAACCTCGGTCAGCATTTCCTGAAAGATCCTGCTATTGCAAAAATTATTGTTGGCTTTCTTGGCGAACGTAAAGATTATACAGACGTTCTCGAAATTGGCCCAGGCATGGGAATATTGACAGATTTCCTTTTTGAGAAGAAAGAATACAATACCCGTGTAGTTGATTTAGATGAAGAATCTATCAAGTATTTGTTCAATAAATATCCATTGAGACAGCAAGATATTATCCACGCTGATTTTTTGCGATTACGATTTGACGATTTCTTCAAAGGTCAGTTTGCTATCATTGGAAATTTTCCCTATAATATTTCATCGCAAATCTTATTCAAAGTCCTCGACGACAGAGATCGCATACCGGAAGTAGTTGGTATGTTTCAAAAAGAGGTTGCTATGCGAATTGCCGGTGATCCTGGAAGTAAAGAGTACGGTATTCTCAGTGTCTTTATGCAAGCATATTTCAATGTGAAAGTTGTTTTGCAATTAAATGAAAACGATTTTCAGCCGCCACCAAAAGTGAAATCAGCGGTCTTGCATTTTTTACGTAAGGACAATTTTGTTTTGGGTTGTGAAGAAAAAGAATTCCGCAAAACAGTGAAAATGGCATTTAATCAGCGGAGGAAAACATTGCGGAATGCTTTAGGAGCAATCATCTCCAAAGATATTGAAATCCCTTTTTCCGGATTGAGAGCAGAAGCATTAAGCTGGCAGCAATTTGTCGAGCTGACTAATTTTATTGTAAGTAATCGACAACCTATTAATTTACCTTTGTGAAAATTTTATTCATCGATACAGCTCATCCGGTTCTTTGGGATTCCATGATCGCCGATGGACATGAATGTAATGCTGCATACTCTTTTTCTTTGGATGAAATCATTGCTCACCTTCCAACCACTAATGGTATAGTACTACGTAGCAGGATTGCAATAGACAAAAAATTTCTGGACAAAGCACCGACATTGAAATTCATCGCCCGGGCAGGAGCCGGAATGGAAAGTATCGATGTAGAGTACGCTACTCAAAAGGGAATTGCATGTTTAAATTCTCCCGAAGGTAACAGAAATGCAGTAGGAGAGCATGCTCTAGGAATGTTGTTATCGCTTTTTAATAATTTGAATCGTGCAGATAGACAAGTAAGAGCAGGTGAATGGACCCGGGAAGCAAATCGTGGTCATGAACTGGAAGGAAAGACCGTAGGAATTATCGGTTATGGAAACATGGGTTCTGCATTTGCTGAAAAGCTGAAGGGCTTTAACTGTAAAATTCTTGCATACGATAAATATAAATCGAATTTCGGGAATGAAAATGTGAGCGAATCTACATTGGAAGAAATAATCATGAATGCAGATGTTTTAAGTCTGCATGTTCCGCTTACAACTGAAACAACTTTTCTGATTAATGAACAATTCATCGATTCATTTGCAAAGCCATTTTACCTTATTAACACTGCACGCGGGAAATGTGTTTCTATTCACGATCTTGTTGGTGGATTGAAAAGTGGAAAAGTAATTGGTGCTTGTCTGGATGTTTATGAATACGAAGACGCTTCATTTGAAAAGTTCAGTATCGAAACTGCCGGACTGAAAAATAATCCGGATTGGAATTTTCTGATTAATTCTGATCAGGTAATTCTAACTCCTCATATCGCCGGGTGGACAATAGAGTCATTGAGGAAGATTGCCGAGGTTTTGGTTGACAAGATAAGGAGGATGCACTAAAAATCAAGAGCCTTTGGGTTAGGATTTTTGGATGCTAAAGCATAAGCGATCAAAGAACTTTCAGGAAGCGATTTGTGAAAAATTGAAGGCGAGTAATCTGCGCCTTTGTCTGCGAAAATCTGCGCCTTTCTGCGGGAGATAAATCACGCTTAGTATTTCCCGCAGAAGGGCGCTGATTTTCGCAGAATACAGTGTCAGTATCAAAAGTTGGGGAGAGATTTAATTTGCGAGAGTGTTCAAAGGTTTGTTTACTGCTAGTAAAGGTGAATCCAAATAAGTACGGCAGCAAAATTAATAAGATTCTTCCTTTAGATACAAATTAGATTGGAGTTTTCTTCGCTCCCGGAAAATGTAAACATAACAATCATGCAACAATTCCCCATAATTATGTAACAATAATTTCTACCTGCTTCCGAACTTTGGGCTAACCAAAATTGAAGTCGTTTCAGTTTTATAAAACACATAATATGCCCTGGACTCAAATCAAGTATCCACTATCAATGAAAAAGCTGCCATTGGCAGTAAGAAAAAAGGCAATTGAAATTGCTAATGCGCTTTTGAAAAAAGATAAGAAGATGAAGGAAGGTGTTGTTATTGCAACTGCAATCAAAAATGCGAAAGCGCTCCTTGCTAAGAAATCGAAGGGTGTAAAGGTTGTAGCGAAAAAGAAAGTCGCTGTAAAAAAGGCTCCTTCTAAAAAAGTGGCAGTTAAAACAACTATCAAAGCGGCGCCAAAAAAGAAAGTCGCAGCGAAAAAAGTAGTAGTAACGGTTAAGAAAAAGGCAAAAGTAGCTTCTGTTAAAAGAGCTAAAGTTGTCGCTAAAGCTCCTGTAAAAACTGTTGTTAAAAAGAAAATTGTCGCAAAGAGAAAATATCCGAAACCAATTGATTTCGTTACTGATTCATTTATAATTGAACCTGTAGTTCCTGAAGTTGAAATACATGGTGAAGATCAAAATTTTATTCCTGAAGAAGGTGACGTGAAACCGGTGAATGCTATTCAGGTTCATAATTTTGAAAATGTCTTTCACCATCGCGAAGAGACTGCAATGCATCAGGAAAATAAAAAAGTAAATGATGCTAAAGCCTCCCGCAAAAGTTACAAAAGAACCTATAGAATGAATGGAAACAGGTAGTTTTTATTGAAACTCTGAATAAAAATTTCAATCTTCTTATTCTTTCAAAATAACCTGTGCAGTTTGTCTGCTTCTTTGTTCAAGAAGAATCGTTTTCCCTTTGGTAAGCGCATCCATTGTCGAAGCAAAGTAATGTCTCACTGTGACTAATTTCAGATTCTCATTATAAAGCAAACGAAAATCCTTTTTCAACTCCTCTATTAGTCCAGGGATCTTGAAGGGGTCATTATCAACACAAACTGAAAAGCTCACTGCTGAATTTTGCATCAGGTTGATCTTAATGCCATGTGCAGCAAAAAGTCCGAATATTTTACTCAGAGATTCTTCTGCTATAAAAGCGAAATCTTTTGATGAAATAGAAAAAAGAATCTGGTTGAATTTGTAAATAAAGCATGGAACTAAAGGCTTCGTAGCATGATAATCTCCGATACTAGTTCCTTTGTCTTGTGGTGATTTAAATGAACAGACCCGAAGTGGAATATTCTTGTTCTCTAATGGCTTAATTGTTTTCGGATGTATAACTGTTGCACCGTAGTAAGTTAATTCAATGGCATCGTGGTAACTGATCTGGTCTAATTTCATCGCATCATCAGACAATTTAGGATCGGCGCTCATTACACCGGTGACATCTTTCCATACAACCATTTCTGTTGCATCGGCGCAAAATGAAAAAATTGCTGCTGTATAATCGGAGCCTTCACGACCTAGTGTTGTCGTAAAATTTTCCGATGTGGCGCCTATAAATCCTTGGGTGATAATTATATTCTTCTTTGCAAAAATTGCAGGAAGACGCATGGCAATCAATTTACTCGTGAGGTCATAATTTACTTTACCTTCTCTGTAAGTATTATCAGTTTGAAGTACATCACGGGCATCCAACCATTCATTTTCAATTTTGTGCTCGTTTAAATATGCGCTAATTATTCGGGTCGACATCAATTCTCCTTGAGATACAATTTGATCATAGTAAAAGGCAAAGGGTCGGGATGGCTCATCTTCAATAATCCAATCAATCTCTGTGAATGAATTTTCTACTTCTCCGCGAATAACATGATCGTCACCAAAGCCAAGAGTATCAATGATATTAAAGTGAAATGTCCGTACTTCAACTAACAAATCTTTTAAGTCACTGTTTTTATCGATGTAAGCCTGCGTTACCTTTTCTAGTGCATTTGTTGTTTTACCCATTGCAGAGATGACAACAATGATTTTTTCATTTTTGTGTTGAGACAAAATTTTACCAACATTTTTTACTGCTTCCGCATCTTTCACCGAAGCACCACCAAATTTAAAAACTCTCATTTATTTTTCGTTTTTCGTTACTCGTTTTTCGTGGGTTGAAAAACGCAATGTTCACTGTATGTCATTTCTCATGCAGATTTCTACAGAGACATCACTTATCACTTATCACTTATCATTCATCATTCATCACTCATCCACTATCCACTATCCACTATCCACTATCCACTATCCATTATCCATTATCCATTATCCATTATCCATTATCCACTATCCACTATCCACTATCCACTATCCACTATCCATTATCCATTATCCACTATCCACTATCCACTCCCTGATCTGCTCCTCCGTCATTTTACAATCCAACCATTCAGCTTCGATTTTTGAATTCATTTTTTTGTAGAAATCGATGGCAGGTGTATTCCAGTCAAGAACTTGCCAGTGAACTTGTTTTGCATTTATCT
Organism: uncultured Flavobacteriales bacterium; assembly: GCA_964355035.1. GTDB lineage: Bacteria > Bacteroidota > Bacteroidia > AKYH767-A > 2013-40CM-41-45 > JADKIH01. Next base: position 11,282 of record CAYHCU010000080.1, read on the forward strand.
TCTTGGCTTCTGACATATAAGCATCAAATAATTTTTTACCTATTCCTTGTCCTCGAAAGTTTTCAGTAACAATTAAATCGTCGAGATATAAACCCTGGCCTTTCCATGTTGAATATTTTGTGAAGTATAATGCCATACCAACAATTTCAGAATCTATTTCTGCGACATGGAAGCTGAATACCGGATTAGAACCAAAACCATCTTTTTCCATTTCAAAAATTGTATTTGTAACTTCTTCCGGAGCTTTTTCAAAAAGCGCAAGCTCATTGATTAAACGGAAAATACCCGGTATGTCTTCTATTTTGCCTTTGCGGATGTTCATCTTAATATAGACTATGAACACGAATTGTGCTCTTTACTTTT
>CAYHCU010000081.1:0-11422 GCA_964355035.1 uncultured Flavobacteriales bacterium
TGAATTACTGCTCTTTAACCTTCTAAACCATCTTTAATTTCAGTATTCTAGTTTAGCTTTTAACTCCTTTAATCTTTTAAACTTCTAGGGCTTAATTTCCCCCTTTCCCTATGTTTTTTTGAAAAAACTACAGAATCTTACAAGTGAGAGTTTTCCGTCTTTTGCAAGCAATCTTTAAGCGTTTTCTACCCGTTAAAGTATTTAGTTATCACACATCAATTATTGTCCCACACACACAAAAGAGATATGATGACCTTTTCAACAATCCCGTAAGATTGATTTAACCCCTTCAACCCCGTAAGGTTGAAAAAGAAAAACCCAGCCCCGTAAGGCTGGGTTTAATTATTTTATCCCTTTTTTGGTTACCGAAATTTAAGAAGCCAGTTTTCCTGATCGCACAATTACGAAATGATAAGCTGAAAACAATACGCCATTGTAAAACAAGTCTCCTAAAATTTGATTCGTAAAGAATGGTAAGGCCATTGTATAGCTTTCAACCGTCCCTTGAAGTGACATTGAATATAATCCCTGATCCAAATACCAAAATGGTAGATTAGTCACTAAAAAGAAAACGATGGAAGAGGTCATTGATGAGCTTGCAATGTTTAACACTTTTTGCTTCGATGAAATTCTGGTTCCCATCCAAACCGTAAAAGCAAAGCAGGCATAAACCGGTAACATTGAAAAATGAAAGCCTAAAACCATATCCGTTACCAACATCACTAGTATTGGAAGTAAATAGGCGAATCGTCGATCCTTGATATTTGCTCCTGAAAACAAAGCCATTGCTCCGATTGCTGTGAAATTGAACGGATGAGGTATAAAACGTGTAAGGGCTGCAAGTAAGATAAGTATTGCAACAGGCAAAAATGAGCCTTTCATTGATTTCTGATCCATATGTATGTTTGTTTATGCTGCAAATGTAACTTTTTCTTTAAAACGACGAACAATTAGGCTTTCAAACCGGCAAAAAAAACAGATTTCGGATTTCGGATTTGGGATTTCGGATTGCGCATATTTTTTGCGCTTTTTAGCTGTTATTTGTATACAGAATTACACGAAAAATGCATGATTTCATTAAATCTGCTACAAAGCGATTTGTTGTAATTTAGTGTTCCCCCAAAAATCCGAAATCCGAAATCCGAATTCCGCAATCCTTTAAAATTATTTCCTAAACGGATTCCTCTTCATCCATTCATCGCCCATTGATTGTTGAAAATTGGCGCCAAACCAATTTGCTGCTTTTATAGCCAGTTTACTGTTAAGCTTCATAAAATCATTAAAATATACAGGATGACCTCCTAAATTGGCTTTGGCTTCTCTTGCTGTTCGTCCAAGTTCTAATAATTTCTTGCCGGATAATATTGCCATTTCCAAACTATCAAAAAGGATGTTGAAGTAGAGATTGTACTTTTCATTAAAACTATAATTCATTCCAATGTAATGGACTTCCATGAGAATGTCTCTGTCAATGTAACTTGAGAAAGCAATTAATTTTTCACCTTCAAAGTAACCAATAATTTTAAATTTCTCAGGAAAGGATTTTTTAAAGTCGCAAAAATAATTTTTATGAATCAGTCCCATTGAAATTGTTTGTTTGGCTGATACTTGTTTGTATAGTTCAAATAAAGTATTGCTATACTTTTCAATTTCTGAAAGTCCAAGGTCAACTCTTTTTAACGCTAATCCTGCTTTAGAAATCTTTTCAAAACGTTTTCGATATTTTTTTGAAAGCGCTTTTTCATAATCTGCTATTGATTTCCATTCTCCCAAAATATCCATGCACATGGTCAGATCTGTTGAATAATTTTGATATCCTAATGAGAAAAGTAATTGGTTCGAGGAATCATTGCCCAAATCTTTTAATAGCACTGCATCCGACTTTTCAAGTTGAGTGTAGTGGTCAATTATTCTGCTCAGATCTTCCAGCGAAATATTTTCCTCGTGAAAACAATAAGGTGTGAAATTGACAGCAAATAAATTTCCGCAAATCAATAATTTGAATGGGCGGATTGAAAGAGTGAAGTCAATTAAGAATGAAAGGAGTAGATTTTTTTTAAATTGAACATTTTTTCCGGTAAACTTTAAAAGCTGAAAATAAGCGATACCGCAGACTTCATTCTTAGAATTTGAAATAACTAAATATCGAAAATAGAGATCGGAAGGATTTGAAGCCTCCAGTACTTTTAAATAAGCATCTGTTAAAAATTCACCTTTAAAAGTATTCCACCTGACTTCACATCTTTCTTCCGAAATCGAGTGAAAAACATCAACTGAGTAATCTAAGTATGTAAATCCTTTTTTTGTCAATTCGTAGTACTAACAAAGCTTTTGAAACCCAAAGAAACGAATTATTTAAGATAAAACTTCTTTGTTATTGAATTTCGAGTACTTTGAATATTGACGTAATAAATACCCGCCGCTAAATCTGATAAAGGCAACTCTATCTTCATTTGCGATGATTGTATTGTCAATTCTTTATTGAACAGGTTTTTTCCGTTAGTATCGTAAACGACGATTTGAACCGGAATATATTCTGTGGAATTAATAAAAATCGTTGGATTATTTCCATCATTAACGAGTACAACGGAGACATCATCAGATATGCAGCTTTTAACAGCAATAGGCCCATAAAATGTCTCTTTATTGTCGAAATCTATTTGTCTTAATCGATAATAGGATAGACCACTTGTGCTATTATTATCTCTGTACTCATAATTGCTGATTGTTGTACTATTCCCATGACCATGTTCAATGCTAAGCTGAAAAAACTCTATCCCATTATAACTTTTTTCTACTATAAAACGGTCATTATTGATTTCACTTGCTGTTGCCCAATTTAATTTGATATTCCCGTCATCACACAAGCCTGTGAAGCTTATCAGTTCTACCGGCAATGGAGTGTTGTTCCCGCTTAATGTCCACCAGTTATTTATAGCTGTTATACCATTCGTGTTATTTCCGGTTGCGATTGAAGTTTGAATGCCGGGTACAGGATTTGTCCAGGCAATAAGCGGACTTATCCACCGCTGTGATAGAAGAGAAGTAATGCTGCCAACTTCAGTCGGAGTCGCTGTGAAAATTAAATTCGAATTATAATTAATTCCACCGACATTGTTTAAATACCAAAAACGATCAACTGTATTGGCGCTGTTATCAAGCCCGAAATTATTTCGGATGTGAGTAACTGTAGGAGGTAGTGGAAGGTTTGAATTTCCTGTATGATAAGTCCCGGCATAAATCGAAGCTGAAGTTCCGGAAACGTGATTATACGTAAACGGAATGTACTCTGTTGAACTATATCCAAAGTGAAATACATGTGCACCAACTGTTGAACCTAAATTCCATTTAACTAAAGCACTTCCATTTTCAACCTCGCTGCGGATATATCCATTCAATCTTTGCATGGCCATCAAGGATCCGCTTTCAAGTGTAATTTTTCTTCCACCTCCATTTGTTCCATCATGATCATCGTCAAGATTTAATTCACCATTACTCAAGAGGAGAGTATTTCTAACTGAAACTGCTGAATCATTCGGAATATTTGTCGGATAAACAAAATCAGTATTTGCAACCCCAAGAAAATTGATATCTAAAACTCCATATTTATGATATGCAAAAAGTGCCTTTCCAACTCCAATACCTGTCACCACTTGATTAGCGGTTCCATTATATTCAATGATAGAACTAGTCGAAAGATAGTAATCCAGATTGTCAGCAAGGTTTGTGGAAAAGGTTGCATTCGTAGATGCATTGTAAAGACCACCTGGGTGTGATGTCCTTAAGCGACCAAGCACTGTTGTCCCCGAGCTTGTATTTAAAGCATTAGAATAAATTCTTGCTGAATGAGCATTAAGTGTCGCCCCTGCATTTATCCATAGGAATTCAGGGGGAGTGGAGATACTATTATTTGAAGCAATCTGCAGGTCACCTGAAATGATGTCAAGAGTACATCCGGTTTGAAGTGTTTGTTTTACTTGTTGTATCAAATGACTGCCTGAGCGATAAAAATTTATTAATCCGTTTCTTGCAAAATTTAAATTGCCATATACCAAACCTGTGCCTGGTCTTGTCATAGTTATATTACCACCTCCTCCAATTGTATAATTAGGAGATTTAATATTCATTATTAAATTTAATGCACCGGGTGTAGAGATGCAGTTGTCAAAATTTATTATTCCGCCGGTTTGTAAAAAATCACCGGTATTATCATCATTAGAATTTATATTCACTGTTATTGTTGAAGAGGCCGGTAATTCGTCGTTGATTGCTTTATGCAAATAAAATTCTCCTCCTGTCATAGAAAATGCGCCAAGTATATTTAGAGTTGAAGTTGTGCAATCTCCACCTTTTACTGCCAGCGATCCATTTGATATGGTCATGTTGCCGGAGAATATACCGGTAAATGTTTGAGAAAAACCTGATAGGTAAGTGTTGCCACCGGAAATTACCACATTCCCGGATATAAGCATTGTTACATTGTGACCATTCGGAGTTAAAGACCCACTAACAGAATTAAAACTATTCGTGCCTTCTGAAATGGTCAAAGAGCTAAGTGAAATTATTTCACTCCCTAATGATCGACTAGAAACAAAAGTTCCATTGACTCCGGAAATGGTCAAGGCTCCGGAAATGGTCAAGTTTAAGGTTATGTTGTTTAAATCGAAGCCTGTTGATCCTAATCCGATAAAAGTAAATTCATCAGATGTGCTGCTAAAAGTTATTGAGCATGGTCCATTAATAGTAACCGTTCCGGGGCTACCAAAATTATTTGTGTTATAATAGCAAGAAAAAATTCCACCACTGAAATCGATACTTCCCGCAGTAAATGATAATCCTCCGGGATTTGAATAAGTTGTGTTTTCATTTCCTCTGAAAACTCCTCCATTTATATCAATTAACCCGGAACAAGAAAACGTAAGATTTCCGTTCCCGGATAATATTCCTGAAAACTTTCCTGCATTCTGAGTAAATTGTGTCGTAGTAAAAGTCAAATTTCCTGCCCCTGAATCAACTAAAGCAACTCCTTGCCCATAACCGGTTCCACTGTTTAATATTGAAAATGTAGACGAGCTTACAAATGTGTTCCCGGAAGAACGATTCGCTTTGAAATAATCTGTTGCAAAGGGAGAATTAAAAATAAACGATGTCCCAATTATAACTGAATCTATTCCTAAACCTGAAAAATAATTCTGGCCTGAAAATTTACCTTGTGTTAAGGTGAGATTACGGCCTACTTTTAATGTGAATGCTCCGCTTGTAAACGCGCCATTGATATTGAAGTTCCCATTGATGTTTAAATCTCTGGTGATTGCAATTCTGGTTTTTAGTAAATTTGAATCAGCATATGAAAAGTAAATGGAACCATTTCCGCTTACGTTCATATCATTGGTGATTGTAAAAGTTCCTGCTGCTTTATATTGTAAAATTGATGTTGGAGTTCCTATTAAATAATTGTCATAGCCGGAGAGTAAATTAAAATCAAAAGTTGAAAATAATAAAGCGCCATTTCCTCCTTCTATAAAATTAATACTACCATTTCCGCTGGTGTTGTTAATTGTTGTATTCCCGGTTACAGTTAAGCGCAGTGGTGCATCAACTTTATTTAATAAAACTACGTTTCCACCTGTATAATCGAAATTTCCATTTACAGTTATCCTGATGTCTGCTCCGGTGCTATAATTCCCTGAATTTATTGCATTAAAATCGTATCCAAGATTTAAGTTTCCGTTGATTGTCCAATTTAAAATTCCATAAGTTGTGTCTAATACTACTGTTGGTGATGCAGGGGCAATGCTGTTAATTGAAAAAGTACCGGTAGTTAATGTAAGATTTCTATTACTTCCTCTTTGAAATACAATATTTCCTGTATTACTAATTGCAACATTTTGAAGAATAAGTGAGGTTGTATTGCCTGTACCATCATCCATTATAATCGTACCTGAATTTACGGTCAAACTTCCTTTTATTCTTCCTGCAGTTGGTAATGAGAAAAACCCATCCTGATCCCATTGTCCACCTGGTACATTGGCCTGTAAGATCAAATTTCCAAAATTGCTGCTTTGTACTCTTGTGGGTGAACCTAGTGGAATGGATCCATTAGACCATTTCTTAATATCTAGTGTTGATGTAGCAGAAAAGTTCTCATTGCAATTATAAAAGATGCTTTCATCAATTGTAATATTGTTTAATGGATTGTGAATATAAATTCCTGTACCATTAATCGTGAAACTTTTATTGGTTCCGTTTTGATGAATTTCTCCATTGTTCTCGAGGGTTGCACCAGTATTTATAGTAATGTTCCCGGATATATTTAAATCAGAAGTTGCATTCCCATTAATGATCAATGTTCCATTGATGACCAAATCGGAAATTTGAACTGTGTTTACATCAACATAAAGAGTACAACCTACAGCTACCGTTACAGTTTGGCCGGCAATAGGAGCAGAGGGCGTCCAGACTGTTGATGACCAGTTACCCGTAGTATTGCAAATTGCCTGGCTCTTGCTTTTGTAGGGTAATAATAAAATTACCAAAAGCGAGAACAGAATTCTCAATGCAAATTTTTTATATAGTATGTGTTTGCTTTTCAAAATTAAAAATTCAAGATGTGTGTCTTTTGCAAAGATAGGGAACCTTCTGAAACCCTTGTCAAACAAGGGGTTCGGTTTTCCACTTAACTTTTCAACACATTAAATATAACTTCAAAAAGGGGCGAAATGCAACAATTATGCGTCAAAACCATTAAAAAAAATGGCGAAGAGCCAATTTTCCTTGGTTAAAAATAGCGGAAATAAACTCGATAATATTCTTTATTTGTCTTTAAGGGTGTAAAACAGTGAAATTTGTCTGGGTTTTGTTTTCAATCCAACTATAGTCAGTTGATTCTAGAATTCCATCGCCATTGACATCAGTGGCGATATATCCTGTATTAAAACCAAGTCCTATAGAATTTTCAACAATTACATAATCCATATTATTAATTACATAGTCCTGATTAATGTCTCCTGAATGGATAGCAAAAACTCCGGGCTCCATTTGAATCATGTTGCTACCAAATGCTTTATTTGCACTTGTTGAAAAATCATAAACTGTATCCGGTGAATTCAACCCAAATGATCCTTGGCTCCTAGACTCAAGACTATTTCTATGGTTAACTACAATATAATAATTTTGACCTAAGGCCGGTTGCGGGAATAAAGCATTTGCTGTACCCGTCGTGTTTACAACAGTTTTTGTACTCCATAAAATTTGCTTTGTAATTGGAGACGCTAAGGAAACAGTTACTGAATCAGTTATTGTATCTGAAGGATTAAAAACAGCTCTCATCGATTGGTTAGAAAGATATAAACCTTCAATAAACACTTTTACCCTTAACCCAAAATCAAACGGCTCTGTAGCGAATGTGTTTACGTTACAAGCTTGTGCTGTTCCTGCAGTATTTGTTGCAAGTATTTTCCAGTAATAACTTCCACCTTGATTTAATATACCTGTTAGTGCAAATGTATCCGTTGTATTTATTAATAAATGTGCAGGCGGATTCACTTCGTCTAGATATACACTGTAGAAATTAGAATTAGGAACACCTGTCCAACTTAAGGTTGTTCCTAAATGTGTAACATTTGATGTTGGACTAATAGGAACCATATTACTTACGCATGACGGCAGACTAGTTGAAACATTAATTGAGAATAGTCCTGTACCACCACCAATTCCTGCATGATAAACACGAATAAAATAAGTTTGAGCTTTGGTCAATCCGGTTGCAGTCATAATTTCCGTTTGTCCATTTCCTAAACTATTTACACATTGAATTGCATTTAAGCTTAAGCATGTGCCGGAAAATAATTCTATAACAGCATTAAAACCCGTACCACCAATTACAGTAATAATTTCAGTAGTGTTTGTTGCGATAAATGAATACCAAACATCGTCGTCAGGAACGGTTCCTGAAAGTGAACAGTTTGGAATAGATGCGGAAGCTGTTGCGGCAACTGTTTGACTTCCGGTAGTGAAGACGTTACTTACGACCGCTAGATTAATTGAAGCAGAACAATTATCATTAACCGGAGGAATTGGAGTTGCACTTATGCAAATCGAAAATCGTCCACTGCCTGAACCTGATCCACTTTGACTGTGGTACACTCTAATTTGATACTGCTGTCCTGGGATCAAAGTTGTAGGACTTAAGGTTTCTGTTAGCCCAAGACCGGTAAGGTCACTACATATAAATAATACATTTGAAGAATTATAAACTTCAACAACAGCATCATAATTACCACCACTTAGAACTTTAATTGTTGTGTTTGGATTTGTTGCGGTGAATTCAAACCAAACATCATCATCAGGATTACCTGTTCCACATGCTGGTAAGCCTATAGTAGGAGTTGCACCTACAGAACTGTAATATGTAGCACAAAGATCTGTACACGGAACAGCGTTAACATCTAGATGTTGTGGTGAAGTTTTTAAATCGTTTGAGGGTATGTTTGATACAATAACATAAGGTACATAAACTCCCGGTGTAAATTTTAAAGTGGTATTACAAAACGGTACTTCATTGAGCTGTGTTGGTAAATTTCCTCCGAAATTTCTAGTGTTTGGGGTAAGTTGATTGGTGTATTCTTGAGCGACGGCAGGAGAACTTACATTTACTCCATTTAAACCTATAGAAAAGGAATAAAAATAATTGAAAGTACCATTGAAACTTTCCATATTTCCATAGACAAATTCTAATTCGCCGGTAGCTTCATATAATTTTACCTGAAAATTTAAATTTGGACCTGCATTATTATAAATTTCCATTCCTGTCCATTCAATTGTAAGAATCCTGTTTCCCGCAATACCCGATAAAGAGTATTTCATGGATGCATCTAAACTAATTTGCGAACCTGAGTTTCCCTGACAAACTAAATCTTCATAAAAAGGAGCAACGAGTAGTGTACCGCCTAGTGTGCTTAAATTATTTGAATAGCTATAAACTCCATTTCCTCCTCCGGTTGAAGAAGTACCTACATTAAAAGTTAAGAAACCATTGGTTGAAAAGGAGAAGCTGTTAAAAGTAGTCCCTTGATATGAAAAATTAAATCCAATCGGTTGAGAAGTGCTTAAATTATCATCCGTATTTGTTCCGTTTCGCCAACCGGTTGCTGATGTTCCTGTTCCTAATATTGAGGTGTAAGTAGTTCCTGTAAATCTATTTACATTGTAATTCATTATAGGCGCTGTAGTGAAGTGATTGGTCAAACAACCCGAAGCAGCACCTGTGCTATTCTTTGGAATAATTTTATAATAATAAGTTGTATTGAAATTCAATATCCCCGGATTGTATGTGGTTCCAATGAGAGAAGTTGAAACTAAGGGTGGTGTAATTGCTGTTCCAAAATAAACATCATAGGATGTTGGATTGCCTGAACCTGCTGTCCAACTTAATTGAGAAATAGTTGAATTTCCCAAAGAAGATGCTAATGGAGATGAACTTCCTACACAACCTGGTGCTAAAACAGGTGGTGTAAAAGTCGCCGATAATCCGGAAGCAATAGCTGACGAATTAGCATTGCTTTCGAGAACACTGCTATAGGTCGCACTTATTCCATTTGGTGCTACACTTATATAATCTGTTGGTGAAGTTGCCAGACCAACTGAATAACCTCCTGCATTCGTATTCATGCCGGTGCTGTAAACAAATTGAATTACATTAGTTGTTTCATATAACCAAACCTGAAATCTTCCTGCGTTTACACTGTTCTTAGGAACAGATAAAATCCATTCAATGGATAACTTTCTATTTGGGGAAACACCAATCAACTTTGAGCCACAATATCCCGCTGCACTTGTATTTAAATCGTCCCAATAAGGAGCAATCTTTGGGAAGTCGGAATTTACTGTCAATTGATTAATTGCATTTGTCGACACAACAGCAGCTCCTAATCTTAAGAGACCATTAGAATTAACAGAATATTGAGAGTAGATTACATTATTGAAAGTAAAATTGAATCCGATGTTTTGCAAAGTACTTGCGACATTATCATTGCCGGAAAAAAATAATGGAGAGAATCCATTCATGTCTTCCGGAAGAACACTGTTACTAATGGTGGTGGTATACAAATTTACCTGTCCAAAAGATAGTTGGGTTGTCAACAACATTGAAACTAACATTAAAATAAATGTCGGGAGTTTTGGAGAGGTTAGGAAGTGTCTTTTCATTTGTGTCATAAATATTTAGGATGGAATTAGCATGTCCTAATTTCATCAAGTAATTTTAACTTTGAATTTGGTTAATATTCAGTAATTCTGTTTCTCATTTAAGCTCGCAGAAGGATATAAAAAACAGAGTTGGAGTGTTTACTATCCAAAGATAAGTTGTGAAAATTGAATTAGCAAATGGTTTTAAAGGTTTATATTTAATTAAATTGCGCAATATTTCACTTCAAGTATGTCCACTTTCTCAGCCCTTAAACTTCCATTGATTTCAACTGAACTCTTTGAAAAAACGATAATTTCGTATATTAATGGCAATACTACTATAGAAAGACTCTATCATTTCAATCCGGATCTTAAAGGTTTCAAGGAAAGAATTTCTAGGGGCTGTTCGCCTAAGGTCGAGAGGGAAAAGTTGGTCGACCTACTTTTGAGTCAATATTCTGCCGCCGAAATTGAGCTTCTTCCGGATGTTAAAAAGAACATTCTCAGTCTTTCCCTAAGCACCACTTTCACAGTAACAACAGGTCATCAATTAAATATTTTCAGTGGACCGCTTTATGTTCTGTTTAAATTATTAAGCACGATTAATTTAGCTGAAAGATTAAAACACGAATTTCCTGCTTATAATTTTGTTCCTGTTTATTGGATGGCGACAGAAGACCACGATATAGCTGAAATAAATAATATCTCCCTTTTTTCAAAAAAAATTCAATTTGAAACAGATTACAAAGGCTTGTCTGGAAAATTAAAATTAAATGAGTTTGAAGCTATCATCCATCAAGTGAAAGAACTTTTTGGCACTTCGCCTTTTGCTCTTGAAATTTCCGAACTAATTACTAAAGCGTATTCAAATTCTAAAAATCTTGCTGATGCCACCAGAATCTGGACAAACGCTTTGTTGGGTAAGTATGGACTAGTGATCCTTGATGCAAATGAAGTAGAACTTAAAAAGCAATTCATCCCTTATTTTGAAAAAGAACTCAAGGAACAATTTGTTTTTACATATGTAAACAAAGCAACTGAAATTCTTAATCAGGAATTCCCGGTACAAGTAAATCCTCGTGAGTTGAATATTTTCTATATTCATGACGAATCAAGAAATAGAATAGTGAAATCAGGTGATTCTTTTCAGGTACTTAATACAAATTTAGTGTTTACTGAACCCCAAATTCTGGAAGAACTAATTTCGCATCCGGAAAAATTTAGTCCGAATGTTCTT
>CAYHCU010000082.1:0-11395 GCA_964355035.1 uncultured Flavobacteriales bacterium
TCTGAAAAATTATTTACCGAAATTTTAAATTATTATAACCAAGTAAATTGAATATACCATTTTCGATTACCATCCGCCTGGTACATAGGTTGTACAATCCGGCCTGTGCCGCCCTTCGCGGGGAATCAAAAATCCGAAATGAGCGTGGATGTACATGCCCTCAGTCCGGGATATATTCTCAATGCTGCACCAGCAATCGTTTGACTTCAGTTTTCTCTCCTTCCGAAATAGAAATAAAATAAACACCGGGGAGCCAAGAGCCAGTAGCCAGTTGGCCTTCGGTCGCCGTCCGAGTGCCGCTGAAGCTCTAGGCGCCTACGCTAAAGCTTCAGCAACAGCGTGCGGAGGCGCAAGGCTTGCCGAAGGTGCGACAGTAGGCAATAAAATCCTGCTTCAATATTAGTTTTCCTGTTGAACCAAAAACTTTTATTTCTGTCGTTGTATTCCTTGCGAACTGCCCACTCCAAACTGCCAACTGATCCGCCGGATTCGGATACACACTTATTCCAAAATCTTTTTCAGTAAGTTCAGGAATCCCCGTCATCAGCGTATATGCAATATGTTGTTATAACAAGTCTTGGAGGGGAGCATGACCGCGGCTTGAGCTGACGCCACCTGAATGTTATTTCTGTTTAGAATGTGAAGTGTCCAATGTCTTGCGCAAACCACCTGTCACCGCAAAACAGGTAACATAAATCATAGTGCCGCCTGTGTAAAAATTGCCAATCTTTGAACTCCAAAAATAAACATAGCCGTTATGAAAAAATTCAAACAACTTACTATTTTATTTTTTGTAATCTGCATTTTGCAAATTGCCAACTGTCTTGCTCAAGCTCCGCAAGGATTAAACTACCAGGCCGTTGCGCGAAATGCTGCAGGGACAATTCTTAGCAATCAAAGTATTGGTGTGCGCGTTACCATTACAAATGGAAATGCAGGTGCGACACTTTACCAGGAAACGGACACTGCAACAACAAATCAGTTTGGTTTGTTCACGCTCAATGTTGGTAACGGTACTCCTATTGTTGCAACATTTTCTTCCATTACATGGAGCAGTACTACTCCGTGGTTGCAGGTTGAGATGGATGCTACAGGCGGAACAAATTATATGATGATGGGAACTTCGCCATTGTTGAGTGTGCCGTATGCATTGAATGCAGAAACATCAAATGATAATACCTGGACTCGGAACGGGGATGATATTTATAACAACAACTCCAACAACATCGGAATAGGAACTACAACTCCCGGTTGCAAACTTGATTTACGAAATGTACCCATTGGTTTCTCCTCTGCAAACAAGCGGTGGGAAATGGCTTATGATTCTACCAATGCGTATTTTTACATTGATGAATACGGCAGCGCAAGACGGTTTGTGATTGCAGATGGAGGCAATGTAGGTATCGGTACAACAACTCCTTATTTGGATTTACATTTACATAATTCAAACACCACTGCCGGAATAAAATTTACCAACTCCAGTAGTGGCAACGGAACTGCCGATGGCGCTGATGTTGGACAATACGGTAACAACTTCTCCATACGCAATTGGGAAAATGGCTCTATATTCTTTTCTACCAACAATCACAGTTTAGCCGTTGCCATTGATACATCAGGATATTTAGGTATCGGAACATTAAGCCCTGCTGCCAAACTTCATGTAATTGGAAACGCATTTATTTCTGACAGCATAGGCATTGGAACTACCTCGCCTGGCGCCAGGTTAGATATAGAAGGCAATGTAAAAATTGTAGATGGTACGCAGGGAGATGGTAAAGTTTTGACGAGTGATGCGAATGGGGTGGCGAGTTGGAATGGTGTTGTTGCTTGTTCTGCTGACAACTGTTGCAGTACGACATCAAATGATACACTTCAAAATAATTCAGGTTTCAAAGAAGTGGTTTATAAAAGTGAATTATACGATGTAGGTGGAAATAATTACGACCCGACAACAGGAATATTCACTGCACCGGTGGCAGGAATTTATCACTGCTCAACAAACATTGGTTTGGAAAGATTTTCGGGAAACACTTCAGCGTTTTACATAACTTTAGCCACTTAAACAAGGTATTTGCCTGATGAGTTACGTTAATTTATTTGAATTTATTAAGGATACCTATAAAGCATGGAAGAAAGCTAACCCGCCAAACTCGGTTTTTACTTGAAAAATAACTGGCAACTACCCTCTAAAATGACCTACTGCAAATAAATTCGCTAAATTGCACCAGGTCACGTGTTCAAAGAAAAATGCTTGTAGTTTAGTCGGACAATAATGATATATTTACAATATTCGTTTTTTGAAGTTCCAATAAAAACACGATTATGAAAAAAATACTCTTTGTTGGCTTCTGCTTGCTTGGTTTTGCCGCCCACAGCCAAAGTTTGGAGCGAAGTGTATCTGCTACTTCGGGAAATTATTTTTATCAAGCCGGAACGGGTTCGCTTTCTTTTACAGTCGGTGAAAATACTGTTACTACTCTTACTGCTCCCGCTAATATTTTAACGCAAGGATTTCAGCAGCCGGACACTTCCGAGATTATCCTTGTTGAAGAAATAAATTCTTCAATAGCTGTTGAGATATTTCCAAATCCTGTTTCTGAATTTCTTACATTTAAAAGTAAAACAAATCATTCATTCTTGTTTTCATTTTACGATGAAGCAGGCAGATTGATTTCTGTTCCTCAACAGAAAAATGATTTGCAAATAACTTTTGATGTATCAAAGCTTGCAGCAGGTTTTTATACGCTTTCGCTTCTTGATAAAGAAAAGAAAACCGTTGCCACAAAAAAGTTTGTTAAACAATAAATCATACTGACATGAAAAAACTTTACTTGTTCGGAGCATTAACGCTCTTTGTTACTATTGCATTTGCCCAAACTCCGCAAGGCATGAACTACCAAGCAGTAGCAAGAAATGCTGCGGGTGTAATTCTTAGCAATCAAAATATTGGTGTACGAATTACGATTACAAACGGTAATGCAGGTACCACACTTTACCAGGAAACTCAAACTCCAACAACGAATCAATTTGGTTTGTTTATGCTGAATGTTGGAAACGGTGCTGTCGTAAGTGGAATTTTTGCAACTATTCCCTGGGAAACAACGACTCCATGGCTACAGGTTGAAATGGATGCAACAGGCGGTACAAGTTATATACTGATGGGTAGTTCACAATTGCTTAGTGTACCTTATGCTCTCCATGCTGAAAAAGCAGCTACTTCAACGATTGCAACCAACATGGCGCTGAATGACCTCACAGATGTAAATTCTACTACACCAACTAATGGACAAGTATTAAAATACAATGGCTCACTATGGACACCTACTGTTGACAATAATACAAATTACACACCGGGAACAGGAATAAACATTGCCGGAAATGTTATTTCAAATACCGGCGATTTAAATGCCAACGACGATATAACCAACACAACAACTGCCGCAGGTGATTTAGGGGGGACGTATCCCAATCCTTCAGTGAATGCATTTCGCGGAGTTAGTGTATCTGCCACTGCGCCCACTAGTGGACAAGTATTAAAATACAATGGCACACAATGGAACCCTGCTGCTGATAACAACACTACCTATTCGCAGGGAACCGGAATCAATATCGCTGGTAGTATTATTTCAAATACAATTACAGCTCTTGGAAATTTATCAAATGTGAATACGACAGGCGCAACATCAGGCCTTGTGTTGAAATACAATGGCACTAATTGGATTCCTGCATCCGATAATACTTCGAGTAGTAGTGGCGGAGTAAATGTAACTCCGCGTTTAAGCGGAGATGGTACATCAGGAACACCTCTTGACATTGCGCAACAAGGTGCAAACACAGGAGACATCTTACAATGGAACGGTACCTCATGGATACCAGGTTCAAGCGCGGGAAGCTACTGGACTGCAAACGGAAGTAATATTTATAACAGCAATATTGGGAATGTAGGAATAGGTACAACAACACCATTGAGTAAATTTGATGTGCGAGGAAACATTTCACTCAACAATAATGAATTTAGATTGCGCGATGGAAATGACGGCAATCATGGTTTGAAATATGATGCCACAGTGGATGGTCCTTACTTGTTCGGTTTCAATGGAGGTGCATTAGGCACAGCCGGGCAACCCAATGCACTTAACTGGGATTACAATGGAAATGTAAATGTTAATTCCACTTTAACTGTCGATGGTGCTGCTGCCAACAACGGCTCATTCGCAAATGTTCTACAGTTTGGGGTAAGCAGTAGTGAAGGTATTGGTTCTAACCGTTCTGGTGGTGGAGCAAACGCAGCCGGTTTGGATTTTTATACCAACAATCAAAAAAGAATTTCAATAACTAATGATGGATTTGTTGGTATTGGTACAACAACTCCTTTTTTCGATTTACACATACAAAATGTTAACACTACCGCTGCAATAAAATTTACAAATTCAATAAGCGGAATAACACAACTAGACGGTGCCGATTTGGGACAGTATGGGAACAACTTTTCGATAAACAATTGGGAAAACGGCTCTATATTTTTTAACACCAACCATTTACAGCGAGTGACCATTGACCCAGTTGGTAATGTTGGAATTGGAACAAACAGCCCGGCTACAAAACTTCATGTAGTCGGAAATACATTTATTACCGACAGCCTAGGTATTGGCACAGCAACGCCTGCCGCGAAGTTAGATGTAGAAGGAAATGTAAAAATTGCAGATGGGACGCAAGGTGATGGTAAAATTTTAACAAGTGATGCAAATGGAAATGCTTATTGGAATGGCTTGGTTGGGTGCTCTGCTGGGAATAGTGGTGGACAAACCACAAGTGATACTATAAATGCAGGTTCAATTCCAACTGTTGTTTATAAACATGAAATTTTTGATGACGGTGGAAACAATTATGACCCAATAACTGGAATTTTTACTGCGCCTTATGATGGAGTTTATAATTGTTCTGCAGTTCTATTAATGGGTTGGGCTGGGGCAAGTACTTCCGCAAGCAGTAATATATATTTAAGGATTGACAAAAACAATATCTATTTAGCCAGTTCTCAATCTTATTATTCTGGCGGCAGTTCAACATATGTTGGTTTTTCAATGAGTATGGATGTAAAGATGGTAGCAGGAGATAATGTTCGTTTTAAAATAACCAACTCATCAAGTACAAAATTTCAAATGTACGCTGGTGATGGAGATTCAAGAATGAGTATTCATTTGGTGAAGTAAAAAAATAAAATAATAGCAAATGAGAATACCTCAATTTATTTACGGATTAATTTCAATGAGCATAGCTTTTTTTTCTGTGTTATTAATTGCAAGTTGCTCGGCTTCCCGAAGGTTTTTGAATTCCTGATTTTATGTTATTAGTGTGTTTTACCGAAGGGAGATTGCATCTTGCCGTGTTGCTTCTTTCATACAATTCAATTTAAATTTGGAGATGTAATTAAATTAGTAAATGTATATACAGCTCTATTTATTAATCAGAATTGAAAACTGCTTGTTTTCAGAAGCAATGTTAATTAAATAGGAACCCGCTGGCATGGTTTCCGGGAAATGGATATACTCCTTGTGTGTGCCGGTTTTTCTTTGCTGATTATCGACAAATGTGCTAATGATTCTTCCCTGCATGTCGATTAAACGGATTGATATTTTTTCCGTTGATGTGAGGGTGTATTCAAGTATCACATTTTCGCTGACAGGATTAGGATAAATAAAGGTGCTGTTCGACATAGACTCAAAATCTATTACTCCTACAATGAGTCCTGATAAATATCTTGCCAATGCAAAGTCATTGTCTGTTCCATTGTCGCTAAAGCCGGCCATCACAATTTTTCCATCTGCCTGCATCGTCATCGCGCGTCCTTCATCAGTGAGATTGCCGAATGATGTTGTAACAATTCCTCCAAGGCCAAAACTTCCGTCCAGCGCGCCGGTGCTATCGTATCTTGTCAATGTAAAGTCATAAAGCGGGACATTGATATAATCATTCATGCCCGAAAAACCGCCAGCCAGAATCTTACTGTCTGGTTGTAAGACGAGTGAGCGGATTACATTCGTGTGTGTATTGATGCTCGTTAATACCTTGCCATTGGTTCCGAATGAAGCATCTAATGTTCCGTTGCTGAGATACCTGACTAAAGCAAAATGACTGCTGAGCGATGTGTCACCCGAAGTGCCTCCGGCAATTATTTTCCCATCGGGCTGAACTACTACCGAGTGCGCAAAATCTCCGCTTCCGCCACTGTTGAATGATGTTGTTATGATACCATTTGTGCCGAACGTACTATCCGGCGAACCGTTTGTGTCATAACGTGTGAGCGCGAAGGATATATAGCTGGCGGTTCCGGCGGCAATAATTTTTCCGTCTTGTTGCAGGGTGAGTGCATATACCTCATCGTACTGATTGACGGTGATATTGGTCAGTACTTTTCCATCCGAACTGAAAGATGTGTCGAGAATGCCACTACTGTCAAATCTGGCCAGTGCAAAATCTTTGTCGAAACTTGGCCAGGCTCCTGCGTATCCTGCGGCTACTATTTTACCATCGGCTTGCAACTCGATGGCTTTTACGGTGCCCGTGCTTGAGCCAATGAAGAAATCAAAAACACCTGCAAAGCCATTTCCATACATTCCGAATGCGGAATCAAGAGTTCCGTTGGGATGGACTCTGTAAATTCCAAATGCTCCCTCAATACCGACAAGTATTTTTCCATTCGGTTGTATGGCTATGCTTGAAGGAATGTCGCCACTAAGAAATGCAAATCCATTTGTCCCGAAAGAAGTGTCTACTGAACCATTGCTGTTGTAACGAATCAGGGTTAATTGGGTAAAATTTCCCTTCACACTTGTTCCCGCCGCGATGATTTTTCCGTCTGCCTGGATTGCCATTACTAATGCTTTATCTCCTCCCATGCCAAGATTCACATCCGTCTTTCCATCTGTGCTGAAAGTGATGTCATCGCTTCCATCCGGATTGCATTGTACGACAGCAAAGTTCACCAAAGTGTCCATGGAAGAGCGTACGAAGCCGGCCAGAACGATCTTATTGCCTGGTGCCATTGCAACTGTTGAACCCCATGCGCTAAGTATTCCAAAATCGATTGTTTTTATTCCGGTTGAATTGAAGCTGGTGTCCAGACTTCCGTCTGTTAAGAATCTTGTTATTGAAAAACTGTTTGTCATATCGGATGAATATCCTCCGGTGACAATCTTGTTGTCCGTTTGCAGAGTTATCGAATTCAGCATATCTCCGTATGGACCGATAGCGACAGTCACGATACCATCACTGCTGAAAGTTGTATCCAGACTTCCGTTTGTATTCAGTCTGGCGATGGCATTTTCGTCGTAGGTGGTCATCATCGCCGTTCCTCCTGCAATAATTTTTCCGTCGGTTTGAATGGCCATAGCAAATAATTTATCCGTAGCGGTTCCGATGGGGAGAACGACCTGTCCGTTTACTCCAAAGGAAGAGTCCACAGCACCATTACTCTGAAAGCGGATGATTCCAAAATCATTGGTCAGGCCGTCGTAAGTCGATCCGCCAACTACAATTTTTCCATCACTTTGTATACATACTGAGCTTCCTTCACAAAAATTCCCCAGTAAGGCAGAGACAGTTCCATTCGCGACAAAAGTTGTGTCTGGTGTACCATCGATATTATATCGTGCTACAGCAAAACCGAGGCCGCCACTTCCGGCCGCGACAATTTTTCCATTGTTTTGAATTTTTATGGAAAATATTCTGCTCAGTGTTGTGCTGAGTACCAAACCTCCATTGCCAAATGTGCTGTCTAAACTTCCATTGTCAAGAAATCGTCCCACAGTAAATACCGCGCCTGAAGTTGGATGGCCATAAAATGAAAATCCTCCGGCAATGATTTTCCCATCAGTTTGCAAAGCCAGGGATTGAATTGCCCCTTCTATACCGCCTGTTCCTGTTCCAATGATAACTCCGGCGATGCCATTGCCGCTGAAAGAAGTATCCAGCGAACCGTTTGCATTGAATCGGGCCAATGCCCATCCCCGTTTCATCGCGTCGGTCATGTAGCTTCCGCCAACGATTATTTTTCCATTCGTTTGCACGACGCATGCATTGGCCTGACAGGCACTGCGGCCAATATCGGTAATTGTTTTTCCGGTGAAATTAAATGTATTGTCTAAAGATCCGGGTTGAGCTAAAATTGACGCAGAGAAAAAGACGAGAAAGAATAAAACTAAAATAAATGTGCAGGAACGTGGGATCATGGCTTGTGTAATTTGACGTAAAGTAGAATAATTCTCGTAAATTAAAAATATGGTTTCTTATTATTAGGATTAGCCAGCAGAGGGATAAAACGATTTTTAATTTCTCATTTATCCAATTAAATAATTTCGTTTAGTGTTATACATCAGCAAGTACCCTCTCTTGTTTGCATCACTTAAAAAAGAACGGCTCACTAGTGCTCCCATAAAAGGCTGCTTATGAACAAATGGATCCAACAATTTTTCAACCCTGCTTTCAGCAACGCCTATTCTTTTTGCAAATTCTCTAAAATCATTATTAGAAGGGTGACCGTTTTTTTTATATTCTCCACTCTTGAAGTTGTCTGCGAATAATCCCTTATCCAACGCAAAGTCCGAATCGTCAACATGCAGCTTGGTATTTACTAAGTCATAAGCAGGGCTGATAAAATAATCGCCCTTGGACGACTCAAGCAAAGAGAAATTTTTCAAGTGTGCATCGCCATTTGAAAACAAGAAGTTGAACACCACTAATGAAAAATACTTTTCTATCTCTACTCTCCATGCCGGTATATATTTTTGTATTAACATTCCAACTTCTTCATAACTGTATTCATATTTGAAATTGACTCCGGCACTATCTTTTGTTTTACCTGCCAATGTTGCAAAGTCTTCCTTACCCCATTTACCGCCGTCTTTCTTTACATCAAATCGTTTCGTGATGTATGCAGGAGAACCATTCTTAAAAAATATCACTGCACATTCGGCAGTGTTTATACCATACACCTGTTTTGCTATTTGCATCGTGAGATGTTCGTTTGCCGGAACCTGGTCAACTTTCTTCAAATCTCTTGGTATGGGCTTTAGTATGTAAGTCCCCTGTTCTCCTTCTTTTGTCAAACGCAGCATTTTTTTTTCAAGAACGAAACTTAATTTTTCCTGCACACCCGATATAGCTATGCGTTTGCGATTTTCCATAAATTGCTCCGCAACTTCTTCGCTTAGCTGAGGCGGGTCGTAAGGCAAAATATGACTTACCTTTTTTCCATTAAACAGATTTCGCAAACAGCTCGGGCTATAAGTAGTAAAACCTTCAGCCAAGGTTCCTGGGCAATATTTCAATTCATCTAAATTCATTGTGCAGCTATTTGTTTTACAGTGACTGCTCCTATAGTATCATACTGCGCTGTTGCCATCAGCAAACCAAAATTGTCTCCTTCGTCAATCCTCAATTGTGTGCATTGCAATTTTCTGTTTACGCCTTCACTTAACATGTTAAAGAAAAAGGGGAATAAAAAATTGCTGCTGTATTCCTTTTGAGTTTTGGGAAACGTTAAGCTGATAGCCGGTTTATTTACATCATTAAAATAATTGTCGTCATAGCTGAACACAAAACGCTGCTGATTTTCTTCTGTCAACGTTCCGGCTAAAGTTCCGTTCCGGTATATTTCCATTGCTCTCATTTATTCAAGGGTTCTTTTTCACTTCAAGGATCAGCTCCATTCCCAAAACTTCTGCTAATTTGTTCAGCACTTCTAATGAAGGATTACCCTGACCCCGTTCCAATTTATACAAAGTGTTGGTGCTCACCTTTGCTATTTCAGCCAAGTGCGGTTGAGTGATACTCAGCTCTTTTCTTCTTTTTTTTATGGTTTCTCCTATATGTTTAACCAACATTATAATGTGATTTTAAGTGTAAAAGTAGTTTAATTTTTAAATTATTCAAATAAAATCACACTATAATGTGATTTAGCATAGATTTACTTAAAAATGCAAGAGCAAAGGAGGTTAAGCCACATTATAGTGTGATTTTTAGTTCATCATATTGTGGCTGGCGGTTAGATTAGTGTCCGGAGAGTCCAGAATAGAAACTTTCTGCTGAACCCGTGAAAAAATTATGATCATGAACCACGGAATTCGTATTGACCATGAGGCAATCTTAAAGTTTTATAATTCTCTTTGTAATTGTTTTAGTTTGAAAAATAATTTTTATAAAATATACCCCGGAAGAAAAAGCTGAAAGATTAACCGGATTCATTTTATCAGGAAGAGATCCGGAGAATTGTTCTTTTCCAAAGCTGTCATACAGAACATAGGAGTATCCTTGAGCATATTGTTCGGGCAATTCAATCGTGCATAAATTACCGGAAGGATTTGGGTAAATATTCACTTTTGGAAAATCCCTTAACTCAGCAATAGAGTTTGGGTCTTCCGCCTGTATTGTGTCACATAAATAATCATTAGAATGATCTTTATCAACTCTAAAATTCGGACAAGATATCCATACACAAAATTGATAATAGTACGGAAAGCTCGACAGTACTAAGCCATATTCCGAAAGTGTGTCGAGAGGGAAGTTGTAAGTTTGACCGGGGAGTATATTTAAGTTTTCTTTTAAGATAGTGTATGTAAAAGGTCCGCAAGGCCCTCCTAAAAAGCTTTGACAGTTTACAAAGAAGCTACGAATAGTATCCAATCCGGTATTTTCCACTGTGATTCGACTGACAAAACTTAATCTATAAACACCACTTGGCAGAGGACTTGGTTGATCAACAAATGCAGTATCATAAGTAACATTAGTTAAAGCCAGATCAACCGGATAATAATCAGCATTTCCGGAAGTGGAATAGGATTTTATATAACTATAATTTCGATGACCTGTTTCCATACCAACTATCACAATACTAGAATCGAAAACCGACAATGAGTTTACTCTAACACCTGAACCTTGGGTTCGAAAGGAATCAATTAATTGTAGATTGAAATTAAAGGATACAAAATCAGAGCCAGTGGAATTGGTGGCCCAAATTTTTCCTGCCGACAGATCAATGTGATTGGCGGAATAATTTATTGTAGTTAAATCAAATTGATTAATCAAATTGTATGCTGAATCAAGTCTTGAAAGACTCGAATCGGTAGCAATTAAGTACGTAGAATCGGGCAGTAATTTTACAAAAGTAGTCGGAGACAGGAGCGGGATTTGATTAAAGATTTGTCCAAGAGAATCAAAAACTAATATTCCGGATTGAACTCCGCAAATTATATTTCCATTCATCCCTTCCTCCACACAATTAATTTTTTCTGAAGAGATAAATGTGAACAACGAATCACCTGTGCCGGAGCATAAATAAATGGTTGTATCAGCTGCAAAAAGCAGATTTTCATTACGAAGAGAAACTATTTTTAAC
>CAYHCU010000083.1:0-11175 GCA_964355035.1 uncultured Flavobacteriales bacterium
GAACGCATTTTTTTGCGAACATCTTTGACCGCTTTTTCGCGAATGTAGTAAAGCTTGGATCTGCGAGCGCGGGACTTTTTGGTAACTTCAATTTTGTCCACCATTGGAGAATAAAGCGGGAAAATTCTTTCTACGCCAACACCGGAAGCAATTTTTCGGACGGTGAAAGTGGCACCCATTTCCGTGCCGTGTTTTCTCGCCAAAACGATACCCTCAAAAGCCTGCAATCTGTATTTAGCTTCGGCTTTCTTGGCATCAGCCTTCTTTTTATCTCCCTTTTTTTCAGTTTTTTCTTCTAAAATTTTAGACCAGACATTTACCGTGTCCCCCGCCTTGAAATCGAGCTTTTTTCGAGCTTCTATGTCCACCGGACTGAATTTAATGTTGCTTGTATTGCTATTCATATAGTGGGTGTAATCTATCATAAAGAATTCGAAAAATCAAATGTGCCCCCCACCTAGCCTCCCCCTACTGTAGGGGGAGGTGCTGAAAGCGGAGGGGGTAAAATTACAGAAATTCTCCCTGATAGCATTTCTCACAATACACTATTTCTGGCAGATCAAGAGCATATGATGTCCGAATTGATTTATTACATTTCATACAATTTCTGTCGTAAAGTTTTGGCAGATTTGTTCTAGAAAAACGAACATCTTGTCTACAGATTGAACATTGGCGCGGTAAGGGAATATTTAATTTATGCATTAAATTTAATTCTCCTTGAGTGATACGATAAGCTTTTTTACAAGATGAACATTCTATAACTTCATTTAATATAGAATCAGAAATTTCCGCTCTAGTATCTGGCAAATTTTCAGATTTTACGGAAATTGCATAATCATTTTCTTTTCTTTCATACCATTTCCAGCCTTCTTTAAAAGCTTCTTCCTTGGTTTTTGGAAAAAATTTCATAGCGGCTGATTCATTATAAGCAAAAAGAGAAAGTTCAACTGGAAAATACTCTCCATATTTGTAAACTCTCCCCTTTTTGTCGACGAAGGGATTTTTGTCCATATCTTTCACAATCTGCGTTTTTAATTTCTCATATTCCTCTTTTGAATATTGTTTATTTAAAATGCAATTTTGTTTTTTCTTCAGATTTACACAGCCAAAGCAATCGCGACACCCATTAATTAGATACATCGAATACTCTATATTCATCGGATTTGGCCAACACTCATTTGAAAATTTTACATTATTTGCTCCAAGACCAACAACGGAAGATTCGTACACAAGTTCGGCTCCATCGCCCCAGCCAGAGTAATCATAACAATCTTTAGATTTTGGAACGCTCAAAAACTGACAAAATTTTCCGTCCTCTAGCCCAACCGCCAAATAAGAATCCCGAGCATTTTTGGATTCATAAATATAATCACCATTTACATTTTTATTTAAAGCATTACCATTATAAAATCTGCGCGGATATTTGTTCCAAAATTCAAAAACTTGCCGTCTAAGATTGTCGAGAGAATTTCTAGAATCAAGTTTAAATTCTTTTAATTTTTCTAAATAAGATTCACGAGAATATTGTTCGTTAAAAATGCAGTAGCTTTTATTTCTCAAATTTACACAACCAAAGCAGTTGACCAAACCGGAACAGGCCCGAGAAAACCATGTATCCGTACACGAATCACACTCTTCAGAGAAGAAAGTGCGATAGCATTTGCGGCACCCGACTGCTTCATAACACAATTCGCACTCTTCCATACGAAAACAATCAAGAGAATCTTTTAAATTATTTAAGTATGAGGAATAGAAAACATTTTCACAGTAATCCGCCCAAAATACTTGGTAACAATTTTTAGCTGGTCCTGTGGCGTTAACATACGGGCTATTTACTTGCATAGTATAAAGATTTTCCTGCGCCATCCACGGAGTTTTTGATTGTAATTCTTTTAATTGTTCAAAGAAAGTTTTGGTGGGATTATAATCCATCGCATATTCAGTACCGTCCCAATCATCTTTCCACCAACAAGGCATACAATAAATCGTATTTGGACTATCAATTGGATAAATAGAAAAAACAACTTGCCCGCATTTATCACATTTCCTTTTATAAAGACTCCAGATATTAATATAAGAAAAACGTCTGACCATCCGACATTCCGGACACCAGGTCGGCGAAGGAACCTGCATTTTTTCGTAAAAATTAAAATCTTCGGATTCTATCGTGAATTCTTTTTTGCAATTCTGGCAATTTTTTGTTTCTTGATTATGCATTTTATTTCACATATACGCCATGGCTGATATTGAATTTATTTCGGAAAAAATTTCGGCAAATTTGATTCCACTTTTACAATTTTACCACTTAAATTTTTAAACTCTATCGATTTAGCGTGGAGCGCCATACGGGTAATTCCCTTTGGGCAAGGATTGTCGGGATTGTAAAGAGAATCACAGACGATAGGGTGATTTATATATTTCATATGCACGCGGATTTGATGTGTTCTACCTGTCTTTGGCCTCACTTCTAAATATGTAAAATTTTTGAGACGCTTCAATACCTTGTATTCCGTAATAGCTTCCCGCAGTTCCCCTCTCGCCCCTCTACCTGCCAACCATCTTCTGAAATCTTTCGGACTGCGACCGATTGGTTTGTTTATCACTCCCCTATCCAGCCGGACGGATCCGGAAACTATCGCGTGGTAAATTTTTTTTATTTCTCTGTTTACAAACTGACTTTTTAAAAATTCAAAAGCTTTTTTATTTTTTGCGAGCAGCATCACGCCAGAAGTCTCACGATCGAGCCTATGTACGATCCCCGGACGAGCGATTCCGCCCTGCGCTTCGCCAACATTTTTCATTTTTGGATAATTTTCCAACACCCAATCTGTGATTGTTTTCTCTTGTGAGCGACCATCGTCGTGCACCGAAATTCCCGACGGCTTGTCGATGGCTAAAATATTTGAGTCTTCGTATAAAACTTTAACTTTCGTCATATTGAAATCTTATGCGAAATGTTCTATAATTACAAGCGTTTTTGATTTGCGCGATTAGCTCAGTTGGTAGAGCAACTCTTTTACACAGAGAAGGTCGTAGGTTCAAGTCCTACATCGCGCACAAGGCCCTCGTAGTTCAATGGATAGAACAAGGCTCTTCTAAGGCCTTGATGTAGGTTCGATTCCTGCCGGGGGCACAATTTAGCTGAAATTAATCAGAAAACTATACATTCCCATGCCGCAAAGACCCTGAAGGGGCACGCCGGCTTTTGGAATACCTATATCTATTTCCGTATCTCCCGTTTGCGGCAGAATGTTTTGATAATTTATAGAACGAATGACAAGCGAAGCCGAACAATCGTATAATCCTTTGGTTTTCATTATTAATTTCGTCGGTATGCCTGCTTTTGCAGACGATACCCTCGGAGCATATCCGCCTCCAGCATTGATGGTGATATATTGAATGCCATTTCTGACCTCAATGTTTTGTCCCGAATTCCCGTCTATTTCATTTCCTGAATTCAAATTGCCACCCATAAAGATAATGGCGATGCCGACCACGAGACCTAGGGTAACAATGATTGAAACTGTTTTATTCATCCCGTTAGAAGCAGATCGCGATCAAATCGCTTATCTGATATGTTAGACTATTAAATTTTGTTTTTTCTGTAATCATAATTTTTTTATATTTTATTGCGATCGCGGCTTCTAACGGGATTCATTCCACCCATTATATATTAAAAAGCGGATTAATAATACCGAGCCCCGCCAATCCAGCGAGTAGAGCGAATATGCCGAGTCCAATCACCACCACGCCTGCGGATTTAAAGAAAAGCGGAGCGTGTCTGGAATGAGCGAATGATGCTGACCCGAAGGAAAGAAGAGCCAACATCGGCAAAGTCCCAAGAGCAAAAGCAAACATAATCAAAAATCCGGACAAAAAAGAGCCACTTGAGAGCGCGACGACTTGCATCGACTGAGTGAATCCGCAGGGCAAGAAAAAAGTGCCAAATCCGATGATAAGCGGAGTGAAAGTTTTGTGTTCTATCTTTCGGAAAAAATTAAAAATGCCGGAAGGTAGAGCAATTTTATTTTTAGCAAATACCCCGACCAAATTTAAACCGAGTAAAAGCATCACCACTGAAGCAAGAATTCCTAGAATCGCCGTGAAGGTAAAATTAATACCGAGAGCGTTGCCGACTAATCCAAGAATTCCGCCCAAAACTGCAAAGCTAACCAATCTACCTGCGTGAAAAAGAAGAAAAGTCTTCGTATCATTCACTTTGTCCTCTGAAATTTTTGCCGAAAGCGAAAGCACTAGTCCGCCGACTATTGCAAGACAACTAGAAACAGAAGCAATGAGTCCGACAATAAAACTCGTCACTGGCGTTGTCTTTCCGCCGATACCGATATTAAGTACACCAGACTTCTGCAAGATGAAAAATAAAACGAGAAATGCTAGCCCTATCGGTATCGCTTGCCAAATTACCCCGTCATTTTTGTTTTCTTTGATTTGTCTTTCCA
The DNA here is from genome assembly GCA_964355035.1 of uncultured Flavobacteriales bacterium. Classification (GTDB taxonomy): domain Bacteria; phylum Bacteroidota; class Bacteroidia; order AKYH767-A; family 2013-40CM-41-45; genus JADKIH01. Next base: position 4,461 of record CAYHCU010000083.1, read on the forward strand.
CTGAAAGAACATAGCCGTTTGGTTTTATTTTACTAGTGAGAATTTGCGCGATTTCTTCGGCGCTTTTTTCGCTATCAATTTCAATTTCAACAGTTTCCTTTTTAAGATTCACCTGCGCATTTTTAACCAACTCCTGCTCTTTTAAAATATCTTCAATTAAGATTTTGCAAGACGCGCAATGCGTGCCGGAAACATGGAATGTGTATTTCTTCATATCTACTTAGATTACCACAAAAATACTTCATTTAAAATGAAGTATTTTTGTGGATTAAATTAAGCGTTAATAATGTTTAATTTCCCATCATGCTTTTCATAGCACCGCTTCCTTCCGAAGCTTTTGCATTCTCGCCCAAATACTTCTCTCCCATCATTTCCAAGTCCTTACCTTTGCTGATAGCTTCTTCATCTTTGTAAGTCATACCCATTGTTTGCATCATGGTGCCGCTTGTTTTCATTATTTCTGCCATTTTTTTGATAGAAGCGGATTGTTCCTTCATCATACTAATTGAATCCTGCAATTCTTTACTTTGAGCGTCATTACTATTTGTCCCTTTTCCAGAAACATATCCGATACTGCCACCAATAACAAGAGAGAGTATTATACTGATAACCAATGTTGTGTTTTTCATAATTATTTTTTAATTAATTTATTAATCTTTTAATTTATAATTGCCACTTGCGAAACGTTTAATCTCTGTGCTTGCTAAGGCGGTTCACGCCCGATATTGATGTGTTTCATAATTTTATTTTAGAATCCCGATGAAGATTCTGTTACTTTTAATGCCGATGCTTTGCCGAAACGAAAGAACAATGCCGGGGTCAAGAACAGTGAAATAATTGTCGAAGAGATAAGCCCTCCAAACACTACAACCGCTAGCGGATTGAGCATTTCCTTGCCCGGATCGCCTCCGGAAATAATTAATGGAATAAGGGCAAGGGCTGTCACGAGCGATGTCATCAAGACCGGCACCACGCGATCAAGAGTTGCTTTTACAATTGTTTCCGGAATAAATTGCAGACCTTCTTTTTGGACGAGAGAAAGACTGCGTCCAATCAGCATAATTCCATTTCTGGAAACAATTCCAGCCAGAGAGATGAATCCGACTAAGTGCGCCAAATTTACTGATCCGCCTGTCAGCCAGATACCGATCATTCCGCCAATTAAAACAGTCGGAATGTTGGTCATAATCAAAAGCACGACTGGCGTTGACCTAAACGCATGGTAGAGAACTCCGAAAATCAGCGCGATGCCAAAAATAAATATGAGTCCCAACTGACGTGAACTTTCTTTTTGGCTTTTGTAATTTCCTTCAAAAGAAAGAGTCATGCCTACAGGAAGTTTCTGCGACTCAAGTGAAGTTTTTGCTCGCTCGACAGCTCCTACGACATCCGTTCCCTGATAATTTGCGGAAACTACCAGCACCCTTTTTCCGCCTTCGTGATCTTGGCTGTTCTGACCGCCCTCAATCCTAATGTCTCCCACACTTCCCAAAGATTCTGCTCCCATAAAAGGAAGCGCTAAGTCCCGCAAAGATGCCATTGTGCCTTTTGATTCCGCATCATATCGCGCGACAACATCGACTGATGCAGGACCGAGACGAACTTGTCCCAGCTTGTCTCCCATCAGTCCCATTTCGATATCTTTCGCCACCACCCCCGCAGATAATCCGTACTCAGCCAAGCGGTTACTGTCAACATAAATGCGAAATTCAGGAACAACTGTGTTTTGCTGAATACGGGGATTTTCAATTCCTTTTTGTTTTTTTAGTTCAGCGACAACCTGCTTGGCGGCGCTTTCCATTTTTATCGGATCATCGCCAAAAACTTTTACAACAATGGGTGCCCGGACTCCCGAAAGCAGCATTTCCACACGATGCGTAATTGGCTGTCCTAAACTAAAGTCCGCGTTGCCAAATCTATCAAGCACCTTTTGTATGTCGCTCATAATCCTGTCTCTTTGTCCCTCAAATCCGGATTTAAGCGCAATCTGCACTTCGCTGGAATTTGGACTGCCGCCATGAGGATCTGCAGGCGCTCTTCCGGCAATATTGCTTACTTGCCTTATGCCGTTTACTTGGAGCAATGCTTTTTCAAGTTTTATGACATATTCATTCGTCGTTTGAAGCGCTGTCCCGGGCGGCAAAAACAGCATAACGACCATTGACCCTTCATTGAATGGAGGTATCCCTTCTTTGCCTGCAAAGAAGTACGCCCCTATCGTCATAAAAAAAGCAATGATTGTGACACCGCCAACAATTTTTACATTTTTAATACACCAATAAATGAAAGGGGTTATGCGTTCTTTAATTTTTTGCACAATTTTTGTTTCTTTTTCATGTCCCTTTAGCGCTTTGTCGTCGAGCAAGAGCGCAGATAAAACCGGCGTTACCGTAAGCGAGACCAGCATCGACGCAATGAGAGAAATAAGATACGCGGAACCAAGAGCCATGAGCAGTCGTCCTTCTATATCCGGCATAAAGAAGATCGGGAGAAATACTACCGCAACAAGTATCGTCGCATAGACAATTGAATTACGAACTTCTTTTGAGGCGGATAAAACCACATCCTCGCGTTTTTCTTTTCTGCCGTTAGTCATCCATATTCGCAAGCGCCGAAAAATATTTTCCACGTCAACAATCGCATCATCCACAAGTTCACCCACCGCAACAGCAATACCTCCCAAGGTCATCACATTCACTGAAAATCCGAAGGCTTTGAACACAATTGCTGTTGCTAGAATAGACAAAGGGATAGCGACCAGTGTGATCATCGTCATTCTTACATTCATCAGAAAAATAATAAGAACAACAATGACTAGTATGGTGCCGTCACGAAGCGCGCCTTCCACATTGTGGAGTCCAGCGCGAATAAAATTTTCCTGTCTGAAAAGATTCGGATGCAATTCCACTCCTTTTGGAAGACTCGCCGAAAGCGAAGTGAATGTTTTATTTATTTCATCAGTAACCGTAATAGTTTGCGCGTCCGGCTGACGAATGATTCGCATAATAACACCGGGGGTTCCGTCAATCGCCCCGCTTCCGCGAATAATACTCGGACTTTCCACGAGAGAGGCGACATCTCCCAAACGAATCGGTCGCCCATCCATTTTGTTGCGTCCGATAGAGATATCCGCCAATTGAGCAACTTCGGTCGGAGCAAGGAGAATACGAATAGGATATTCTTTTTCACTTTCCGTCAGAAGTCCGCCGTTTTTATTAGTGAGAGCATCTTCTATATTTTTGCGGACATCCTCAAGCATTATTTCATATCTGCGCAGACGTTCAGCATTGAGATTTATCTGCCACTCCCGCACATCGCCACCCATCACAAGCACATTGGCAACACCGGGTGTCTTTAGCAAGGCGGGACGAATTGTCCAATCTGCGAGCGTCCGAAGCTCCATTGGGGAAATTTTGGAATCAGATGAATTTATGCCGACCCACATAATCTCTCCCAATAAAGATGTAGAAGGTCCGAGTATTGGTTTTACACCAAAAGGCAATATTGCCTGCGACAATCGCTCCTGCACTATTTGCCTATTGCGCAAAGTATCGCTTCCCCAAGCAAATTCCATATTGACTGTCGCTTGCGCAAATGACGCATTGCTTCGAATGCGCTCGACTCCGGGAGCTCCGGCAACTGCCGACTCAATAGGATTAAGAATAAGCCGTTCAACTTCGGGAGCCGCCATTCCGTCGCTTTCCGCGAAGATTGTGACTGTGGGCTTGTTGATATCGGGAAGAATATCCACTTTCATTGTGGAAATACTCCATAATCCGACTACAACTACAATTCCCGCCATAGCAAGCACGGTGATTTTATTTTGAAGAGACCAAGAAATGATTTTATTAAACATATATTTTATGATTACATTTGCATTCCTCCCATATCATCATCCTCGCCCGACTTAGCAGGGACAGAAGCGTCATTTTCTTCAGGAATAGTTTTTATAAGATCACCAAGAAACATATTTTCTTTTACCTCCGGCGCGGGATTTGCTATATAACGATCACCGTTTTTAAGCCCATCATATACTTCCACCAAGAGCCCCAGAGTGCGGCCAATAGTTATTTTTTTTGCAAAAATTCTATCGGCTTCTGATATCGCCCAAACAGTTGGGATACCTTCTTCACTAAAGATTATTGATGAATACTTGATAAGAACAGACGAAGAACTCTCCGGCGCAAGTATTCTAACCGAACTGCCTATTGACCATTTTGTGTCTCCGGTAAATACAGCATCAGCCATGTATGATCCATCATTATCAAGAGAACTGCCGATACCGATAAGTTTTACTTTCTGCACATCCATTCCAAAACCGGGACGAACAATAGAAAGTAATTCTCCTATCTGCGGTTTCTGAATATTATTCGGTATGCGCATTCTCACTAATACACTTTCTCTGTCGCCCGCAGTCACCATGGCAACCGGCATACCCGGACCAACAAATTCTCCGGGTTTTTTTATGATGCTGGATACTACGCCGTTATTTGGCGCGACTATAGAATAACCGCCGGTAATTGATCCACTGATAGAATTGTATGCCGTTTCTTTGGCTTTCACTTCTCCTTCAGACATTGCAAGTTCTTTTTCTAAGTCAATAATCATTGCATTAATTTCAGCCAATGTATCAATGGATTCTCTTTGGGTGTTAACTCTTTCCAGCTCCATACTTTTTATTTCGCCAAGCGTAGTGATAAATTCAGCCTGATCTTCAATCAGCATTTGCTTAAGTGATTCCAAGCTTAACTCTGTCAGCGTTTCACCATTTGCGAGCGAACCATTTGCGAGTTTAATTGTTGAGTCAAAATAAAGCAGTCCTGATTTTTCTGGTACCATATTTTCATCTTCTAAATCCGAGAGCGCCTTAAATAAAACGCTTGAGAAATTATTGCGCAGGCTTGAATCTATAATCCCAAACATATTTTTAAGCTGAATGTTGAAATTTGATTTCAGCGTAGGTATAACGGTATAGTTGGACATAATAGGTAAAACTTTTGAAATTGATCCGCGAAGAATCACCTGCGCTAATTTCTTTTTCGATGCAATCAAGGACAATAAAGCGCCGTTACTTTCTTTGGTATCCGACCTCAGCAAATCAATTTTTTGTTTGTTTGAATTTTCCGTATCCGTACGAAGCTGTTGTAACTGCGCAATGCGTTTGACAGTGTAAGTACGCAAAGCCTCTGCATCCGTGCGCGCTTCCCCCAGCATTTGAGATTTTTCCGAGAGAGCCATAATGGCATCCGGTGTTTGCGGAGGACGGGAAAGCCTTCCTAAAACCTGACCCGCTCGCACTTTCTCTCCGATACGCACATACCACTCCCTGATAGTTCCTTCACGATCGGGTTGTACTTGCAGATTATTAAGAGAAATAATTTCCCCCGGCCATGAATTATTGGATGCGGTATTTCCCGTAATTAATGATTCTTCTTCTCCCACCACAGCGACAGTTGGTTCACTATCACTTGAATTATTAGCAGATTCAGCGTTTGCTGTATTCGAGGAAGTTTCTTTTCCTATTGGAAAGAAAATCCAAACTCCGGCAGCAATAATGACCGAAACCAAGCTAATAAGTATTATTATGACATGTGTTTTTTTTAATTTTTCTTTCATATTTTTAGCAACTGAATTTAAATAGTAAAAAATCCCTTGAGGGGGATTTTAAAGACACAGCAAAAAATTTTACGACAAAATAATTAGCTATGTCTTGAATATGAAAGACGGGCTATTTTCAAAAAGTGAAAGCCATTTGATTATTCTTTCTTTGAAACTATATGATTGTTTGTCATCTAGATAATATCTCCAGCTAAAAAAGTGCTGTTTTTGATTTAAAAAGTTTTGTTTGCCCCAAAAATACAAAATTAAAGAGAGAGCGAGAAGAGAAAGTAAAAAGAGTGATGGAAAAATCGCATTTGAAAACTGCTGCCAATTGCCGATGTGACTGAAACTATTGTCGCATATGGCATAGCCATTTTGAGCATAAGGGCAATTGACCATAGGTGTTTCAGTCATATGGTCCAGTTTAAACAAGCCGAATACTCCTATGCTTATGTAAGCAAGTAAGACGGAAACTCCTATGAATAATTTTATATTTCTCAAAATCATATTTTATGCCTTATATTATATCATTTTTATAATTTCTTACTTTTAATTCGTAATGAATTGCCAACTACAGACACACTCGACATCGCCATCGCGAAACCGGCAAATACCGGCGAAAGCAACCAGCCAAAGATAGGATAGAAAATTCCGGCTGCAAGCGGTATGCCCACTATATTATATATGAATGCCCAGAAAAGATTCTGTTTGATTCCGCGCATCGTCATTTTGGAAAGCTTGATTGCTTTCACTAATTTGGAGATATCTCCGCCGAGGAGCGTTATGCCCGCAGACTCTATAGCCACATCGGTACCCGTACCCATCGCTATTCCCACATCAGCCTGTGCGAGAGCTGGCGCGTCATTCACACCGTCTCCCGCCATAGCCACTATTTTTCCTTCGGACTGCAGTTTTTTTATTTTTTCAAGTTTATCCGCAGGCATGACATGGGCAACAACTTCATCAATGCCAACAAGTGAAGCCATATATTTAGCGGCTCTTTCATCGTCTCCGGTAAGCATAACCACTTTGATTCCTAACTTATGCAGATCAGAAACTGCTTTTTTTGATTCAGCTTTTATTTCATCGGCAACCATCACAAAACCGAGAACTT
>CAYHCU010000084.1:0-11144 GCA_964355035.1 uncultured Flavobacteriales bacterium
AGTTATAACCGGTTCGCTTTCATTCAACGGGCAAAGATGCACTGCACTAAAAATTATCTTTGTACATGAATCAATAGCTAAGATATTTCTCGAAAGATTCTGCAGTAAATTAGCAGAATTGAAAGTCGGAATGCCTTGGGAAGATGGCGTAATACTCACTCCTCTTCCCGAAAAAGGGAAAACAAAATATTTGAAGGAGTTGATCGATGACGCAGTTTCAAAAGGCGCAAAAGTGATCAATGAAGATGGCGGTAGGGTAATTGAAAGTTTCATGTATCCCGCAGTTCTTACCGGCGTTACTTCGGAGATGAGGATTTATAACGAAGAGCAATTTGGGCCGGTGATACCGATTGTTGAATTCAGAAATATTAATGAACCAATTGAATATATTGTAAAATCCAATTACGGCCAACAAGTAAGTGTGTTTGGAAGTGATTCGGATCAAATTGCGAATTTAATTGACCCGTTAGTAAATCAGGTTTGTCGCGTAAATATTAATAGCCAATGTCAGCGTGGCCCCGATGTTTTCCCTTTTAATGGACGTAAAGACTCTGCAGAAGGAACATTAAGCGTAAGTGATGCTTTACGAGTGTTTAGTATACGAACATTAGTTGCTGCAAAGGAAAACGAATTGAATAAAACTATTATTTCGGAAATATTAGAGGAGAGAAAGTCATCTTTTCTTAGTACTGATTTTATTCTTTAATTAATTACGATTTGTCTTTAAGATTGGAAATATAATATGCAAATTAAACATGGGAAGTATGATATTGATTGCTGATAGCGGTTCATCAAAAGCCGATTGGATTCTTATTGATCAATTTTCTATAAAGGGAAAGTATAGTACAATTGGTTTTAATCCATATTTCCACACAGAAAAAGTGATTTTCAATTCATTGAAAGAGCACAATGAGCTTTCAGCAATTTCGTCACAAATTGAAGAAGTGTTTTTTTATGGTGCAGGCTGTGCAAATGCGAATAGGAATGTAGAACTTGTTTCAGCGTTATCGAATTTTTTTACCAAAGCAAAAGTATCGGTTGAGAGTGACATGCTCGGTGCGGTTCATGCAACCTGTGGTAAGAATGCAGGAATCGTTGGTATTCTTGGTACAGGCAGTAATTGCTGCTATTTTGACGGTGCTAAAATTCATGACAATAATTTTGGATTGGGATTTATTCTGGGCGATGAAGCAGGAGGGACATATTTCGGTAAAATGCTTGTGACGCATTATCTCTATGGAAATTTACCGGAAAATTTGCATCAGAAATTTTCAAAGGAATTCGTTCTTACCAAAGAAATTCTGCTTACCAATGTTTACAATAATCCCGGCGCAAATGTGTGGCTTGCATCGTTTGCTAAATTCTTTGTTGAGAATAGAGAAGATGCTTGGGTACAAAATACAGCCCGGGCAGGAATAGAAGAGTTTTTTGATCTCTATATTTGTGGAGTAAAAGATTTTAAGAACTTAGAAGTGCATTTTGTAGGTACTATGGCTTTTTATTTTGAAGATATAATTAGAAAGATTGGAGAAGAAAAAAATGTAATTGTAAAAAAGATAATTCGTTATCCTGTTGATCAGCTTGCTGAATATTTTTTGACGAAGATTCGTAATTAAGAAAACATGAAAAAAATAATCCTGTTAATCTCAATATTATTTTCGGCATTAATTTCTAATGCACAGAAATCCACTATTTCAGTAAAACCGGATCTATTACCGGTGAATGACAAGGATTACAAAAACAGAATCATGTATGAAATATTCATTCGGTCTTTCTTCGACAGCGATCGCGATGGAATTGGTGATTTTAATGGTGTGACTTCAAAGATGAATTACTTGAAAAGCATGGGCATTGAAGGAATTTGTTTGTTACCTGTAAGTCCTTCGCCATCGTATCACAAATATGATGTGACAGATTATTATGGACTGGATAATGTTTACGGAAATGAAAAAAGTTTTTCAAAGCTGATTGAAACTGCTCATGCCATGCACATTAAAGTGGTTGTGGATATGGTGCTGAACCATTGCAGCTCTGCGCATCCGTGGTTCCTTGATGCAATGAGTGACAAAAAAAGCAAGTACCGTGATTTTTTTGCTTGGAAGGATGAAAAGGATATTACCTCAGAGCCCGAGCACTGGTATTTTCCGGTCGATAAGAATGGACAAAAATTGCGAGATCAAAAATACTATGGATATTTCGGGGACGGAATGCCGGATTTTAATTATGATAATTCGAAAGTGAGAGCAGAAGCTTTTAAGATTGGAAAATATTGGCTGGAAGAAATGAAGGTTGACGGTTTTCGATTAGATGCTGCTCAACATATTTTTCCGGAAGGACAAGAAACAAAAAATCATCAGTGGTGGAAAGAGTTTCGTGCAGAAATGGAGAAAGTAAAACCTGATTTTTATATGGTTGGCGAGGTGGCGAATACCAATGAAAAAGTTGTCCCGTACTTGAAGAAAGGGATGCATGCTGCCTTTAATTTTGATTTGGCGAAGGATATAAACAGGACTGTAATCAGCGGATTGAATTCAGGGATAGTTGATAGCTTGATTAAGATACGCGCTATGTATGCTAAAGCCTCAACAGACTTCATCGATGCTACCTTCATAGCAAATCACGATCAAGATCGGATTATGAGTAATGTGAAAGGTGATGTAAATAAAGCGAAGATGGCTGCAACAATGTTGTTTACATTTCCCGGTTCTCCCTATATTTATTATGGAGAGGAAATTGGTATGCTTGGAAAGAAACCGGACGAATTGATTCGTGAACCATTTTTATGGACTGCTGCAGATAATGCTCCGGGCCAAACGAAATGGGAGAGTGCCGTCTATAGTACATCACAAAACATGCAAGCATTAAATATCCAACAAGGAGATTCAACGTCGATTTATGCACACTATAGAAAACTAATTGCTTTACGTCGTTCGACACCGGCCTTAAATGGCATCGGTTTGGAATCAGTAAAGGCATCTGACGCAGGAATTGTTGCCTACATTCGCTCAAAAGGAACAGAAAGAGTATTGGTGGTAAATAATGTGAGTAATAAGGATGTGGTGGCCACATTGTCTTCCACAGGAATCGTTGATAAAAAAATATTTGGTGTCGGAAAGATCATAGCAGAAAAGGGAAAATTTAGTTGTTCACCGTATAGCACAGCTGTGTTTATGTTGAAGTGATCGTAAGGGAAGTTTGGGTCGCAAAATTCTGCGTTTTTTCTGCTCCTTTCTGCGGGAGAAATTAAACTTTTTTGTCCCGCAGAAAGGAGCAGAATACGCAGATGCAGAATTGACACAAAAAAAATCTGCGTCTTAATCTGCGAAATCAGCGCCATCAGCGGGAAATATTTTATGAGTACTCCTTTCTCCCACAGATGACGTATAAAAAGCGTAAACATTCAACTGATGCTAAAAAAATGCTTTCAATATATTAGCCCCTTATTGTTAGAAATTCCACAAAATAAAGTCAGTTAGAATCAGATAAAAATTTACATTTGCTCAGAAGCCTGAATTATGATAGCGTGGACGCTTCCGTCAAATTACTTGTCAACCAACTCTTAGAAAATAAACCAGACAGAAAATATGCTTTTCAATTCAATAAATTTTGCAATCTTTTTACCGATTGTTTTCATTCTTTATTGGTTTGCTACAAAAAGAAATTTTAAGCTTCAAAATATTTTATTACTTGTTTCCAGCTACTTTTTTTATGCAAGCTGGGATTACAGGTTTTTGTTTTTATTAATCTTTTCTACTTTGTTAGATTATTATACCGGCATAAAAATTCACGAAGCTGAAAATATAAAGTCAAAGAAATTCTGGTTGTGGCTGAGTATTTCTGTCAATTTGGGTTTCCTTGGAGTTTTTAAGTACTATAATTTTTTCGCAGCATCATTGGCAGACGGATTATCACTTCTCGGGTTGCATACAAACTTCTGGTCATTGCAGGTAATATTGCCGGTTGGTATTTCCTTTTATACCTTTCACGGATTGTCGTATGTCATTGATATTTATTACAACCGGATAAAACCTGAAAGAAATTTTATTGATTACTCCGTCTTTGTTAGTTTTTTTCCTTTACTCGTAGCAGGTCCAATTGAGAGAGCAACCCATTTATTACCGCAGATTCTTAAAAAGCGAGAATTTGATTATTCAAAAGCTGTAGATGGATTAAGACAAATTTTATGGGGTCTGTTTAAAAAAATTGTAATTGCCGACAACTGTGCAGAATTTGCAAACACAATATTCAATAACTCTTCTAATTATTCAGGAAGTACACTTGTTTTAGGAGCCTTGTTTTTTACCTTTCAAATCTATTGTGATTTTTCAGGATATTCAGATATAGCATTAGGTACAGCCAGACTTTTTGGAATAGATTTATTGCGAAATTTTGCTTTTCCTTATTTCTCAAGAGACATTGCTGAGTTCTGGAGGAGATGGCATATTTCTCTCTCATCATGGTTTAGAGATTATCTCTATATTCCTTTAGGTGGCAGTAAAGGTGGAATGTGGATGAAAATCAGAAACACATTTATCATCTTTTTGGTTAGTGGATTTTGGCATGGAGCAAACTGGACATTTATTATTTGGGGCTTGCTGAATGCAATTTATATTATGCCCTCAATCATTTTCAATACGAATAGAAATAATCTTGACATTGTCGCTAGCGGAAAATATTTGCCTTCGCTTAGAGATGTATTGTCTATTGGATTGACATTTGGCTTGACAGTCTTTGCTTGGATATTCTTCCGCGCAAAAGATGTTAAACATGCGGTAAATTATATATTAGAAATATTTTCCGGTTCACTGCTGACAATCCCACATTTTCCGGGAATAGGAAGAGCAATGATAATTGTTTTCTTGACCTTTCTATTCATGATTATAGAATGGTTAGGAAGAGATCAGCATTTTGCTATTGCACGATTGGGTGAAAAATGGTTTAAGCCGCTAAGATGGGCAATGTATTACAGTATAATTTTAGCCATTTTCTATTTTTCCGGTAAAGAACAACAATTTATTTATTTCCAATTTTAACACTCGCATGAAAAAATTTCTCATACAATTAGTATTATTTCTGACGATATGCCTGATCCCTGCATTTTTATACTTAGTCATTGATCCATTTAAAGTAATTTATAAATATTCGGAGCAAATAAATACTACTAAAGACTATCAAATAACAGGAAATAGAGACTTCCAATCCACACAATTGTTATTGTGGAATTATAAAAAATATAATTACGATTCTTTTATTTTGGGAAATTCGAGATCAATATTTTATCAGGTGAATACCTGGAGTAAATATGTTAATGGTAATTGTTTTCATTTTAATGCATCTTCGGAAAGTTTGTATGGAATTGACTGTAAACTAAAACTTCTGGACGAGTTAAAGATCGATATCAAAAACGTTTTAATCATTCTTGATGAAGGAACATTTAGTGTGACAAAGAATAGTCCGGGGCATTTGTTTATCAAGCATCCTGCTCTTTCAAAGGAATCATTGTTCGCTTTTCATGCAGAGATGTTCAAAGGATTTTTCCCAAAGGCTATTTTCGCTTACATCGATTTGTTTATTACAGGGGAAAGAAAGAAATACATGGATACATACGGTATAATTGGAAATGTTTGGAGACATGATGTAAAGACAAACCAGCTGAAGTACTTCATTTACGATAATGAAATTAAAAATAATCCTGAGTTATATTATGCGGATAAAAAGGCTTTATTGAAAAAAAGAGATAAAGTACAAAGAATTTCAGCACCCTCAATTTTTTCTGAGCAAGATGTGTTATTAAAGAGCATTTATTCTGTATTAAAGTCGCACAATTCTCATTATAAAATAATTATTAGTCCGCTGTATGATCAAATTAAAATTAACCCCGCCGATTTTAATTATTTAACATCTCTATTCGGCCCTGAGAATGTGTATGATTTTTCAGGTATCAATTCAATTACGAACGATTATCATAACTATTATGAAACCTCTCATTACCGGCCAATTGTTTGCGACAGCATTCTTGGTGTTGTTTATAAGTGATTTCGGGTCAGTATCAAATGTTAGGGAGAGATTAATTTAACGGTGTTGCTGAATTTGAAATAGAGCGATAGCAAGCCGAATTTCGGATTTCGGATTAGAAGGGGATTTTTCGTTCGCTCCCCAGGAAATGAATGTGACCCAAAATTAGTTCTTAATAATATTGGTTAAATGAAAACATTTTGCTTGGCTAGGCAGTCTTTCTGGAAGAGCCTTGTAGGTTTCTAAGTACGGCAGTTAACCGATTTTGATTTTTTCTCATGTCTACTAATTGTCGAGAGAATTTCTACTATGTATAGATGCCATCTTTAGATATTAATTCTACAGTTTTCCCTAAAATTAACCTAGAAACATTATCTTTACCCTAAAGAAACGGAAGACTACCCTGCATTCAAATAAGTACAGTAAAAACCACTCCCAATGTCAAAGAATTTAAGTGAATTATCAGCTCGCAAAGGCCTTTCTAAAAACTTGTTTGAGGAATTGGGAATCGCTGCTTCCGAAACAGGGACTCCGAGTCTGGATAGTCTTGAAAAAATTTGCGAAAATTTTTTAGTCGGAAAATCATCTGTTTATGGTGCAGTTTCTTTTTACGATTTTTTAAAACCGGAGAATCAGGGAAAAAAAGTTTATGTGTGTAATGGGAGTGCTTGCCTTGTTGCAGGTACACAAAATGATCTTCACAAGAAATTAGAAAAGCAATATTCAACAAGTGAAATCGGAGAAATGTGTTGCCTTGGACGCTGCCATGAAAATAGTGCTTTTCATATCGACGGAAAAAATTATTCCGGAAATGATATTGATACGATTGCAAAAATCAAGGATAAAATAGTTACTACTTCTGAGAAATACCATGTAGGTGCAAAAGGAACTCCAATTTTAACAAGTGAATATGGAACAATAAAAGAGTATTATAAAATATTCATTGAGTGTATTAAGAAAAATCCTACTGAACTTATATCGCAGTTAAAAGATTCCGGCTTACGAGGTAGAGGAGGAGCCGGCTTTTCAATGGCTTTCAAATTAGAGTCATGTAAAAACACTATTTCAGATACAAAGTTTATTGTCTGTAATGCTGATGAAGGTGATCCCGGGGCTTACTCCGATCGTTACATTATGGAAAATCGCCCGCATTCATTGCTAATGGGAATGATGATGGCAGGATATATTGCAGGCGCAGAACATGGCGTGGTTTATATTCGCGGTGAATATCCGGAGTCGGTAGATATTGTGTCCGAGTGTATCAATGAATTACGAAAAGAAAATCTTCTTGGCCAAAACATAAATGGAAGCGGATTTAATTTTGATTTTAAAGTCATAAAAGCCCAGGGTGCATATATTTGCGGTGAGGAAACAGCTTTGCTTTCTTCTATCGAAGGACAAAGACCGGAAGTGCGTGTAAGGCCGCCTTATCCAACTCTTCAAGGGTTGTTTAACAAACCGACAGTTGTAAATAATGTGGAGACATTGGCCAATTTACCTTTCATTTTCAAAAACGGAGGCAAAGCATTTGCCGCTATCGGTACAGCAAAATCGTCAGGAACAAAATTGATTTCGCTTGATGGTTATTTCAACAAACCCGGTATTTATGAAGTGGATATGGGAACGCCATTGTCTGTTGTCATCAATGAATTGGGAGGCGGATTCAGGAAACCGATTAAAGCCATGCACATTGGCGGTCCACTTGGGGGATTGGTTCCTGTCAGCAAAATTGATAGCTTGACTGTCGATTTTGATTCCTTTGCAAAAGAAGGATTTCTTTTAGGCCATGCATCTATTGTTTGTTTACCCGAAGAGTATCCGCTGATTAAATACATCGAGCATCTGTTTAAATTTACAGCACATGAAAGTTGTGGTAAATGTTTTCCTTGCCGACTTGGTTCTACGCGTGGTTATGAAATGGTAGAGAAAGCACAAAAGGATAATTACAAAATTGACATAAATTTAATGAATGATCTTCTTGAGACAATGGAGATTGGTTCACTTTGTGCTTTGGGTGGCGGACTTCCTCTTCCTATAAAAAATGCAATGAAGTATTTTGAAAAAGAATTGTCAACTTATTTTAACAAATAGAAAAATGGCATTATCAGCATATATAAACGATACCAGTTATTCAATAATAGATGGCGAAACGATTCTCAGTTTTGTGAAGCGACATCTCGGGACGGATCTTGTGCCAACACTTTGTGACGCGCCCAACCTTGATCCTTTTGGTGCCTGTCGTGTGTGTAGTGTCGATGTATCACTCGTAAAAGATGGTCCCGCAAAATCACAGGCTTCTTGTCATACACCTGTCATTCCGAATTCTTTCATTTATACACACAGCGACAGAATTACAAAGCTTCGAAAAAATATTATCGAGTTAGTTCTTACAGATCATCCATTAGATTGTCTCACCTGCGAAGTTAATAACAATTGCGAATTGCAAACAGTAGCAGCGAAAGTCGGTGTTCGTGATGTGCGTTATCCTGAAGGGAAAAATCATTTGGACAGAAAAAAAGATTTAAGTCATCCGTATATGACATCTGATTTATCTAAATGTATAAACTGTTTCAGATGCGTGCGAGCATGTGATGAAGTGCAGGGTGAATTTGTTTTAAGCATGGCTGGAAGAGGATTCGACAGTCATATTGTAAAAAGTTTCGAAAATTCGTTTTTTGATTCCGATTGTGTGAGTTGCGGTGCTTGTGCGCAAGCTTGCCCGACGTCAGCAATTTCAGATGTGTTTGAGTCAAAATCAATTGTAGCAGATAAAAAAGTGCGCACAGTTTGTACGTATTGTGGTGTTGGTTGTAATCTTGATGTTGCTGTTTTAAATGGGAAAGTAAAATCCATCCAAGCACCTTATGATGCAGAGGTAAATCAAGGTCACACCTGTTTGAAAGGACGATTTGCCTTTTCGTTTTACAATCATCCTGACAGAATCAGGACTCCGTTAATCAGAAAAAATGGAATTCTTGAACCGGCGACATGGGACGAAGCCTATGATTTTATCGCAGAAAAGTTAACAGCGATAAAACAAAAACACGGACCTGATTCCATTGCAGGAATTTCATCTGCTCGGTGTACCAATGAAGAAAATTATTTGATGCAGAAATTTATTCGTGCTGTGATAGGCACTAATAACATCGACTGTTGTGCGCGAGTTTGTCATTCACCTACAGCCTTAGGAATGCAAAAGTCGTTTGGTACAGGAGCAGCAACGAATTCTGTTGATGATATTAAATACACAGACTGTATTCTTGTGATTGGTGCGAATCCAACAGATGCACATCCTGTTACCGGAGCGAAATTAAAACAACATGCCTTAAAAGGAAAAACGACAATTGTAGTTGATCCGCGCAGAACAGAGATCGCCAGATTTGCAACCTATCATTTGCAATTGCAACCGGGAACAAATGTGGCTTTGTTAAATATGATGCTTTATTATATCATCAGTGAAAAACTGGAAGCAAAAGAGTTTATTGAAAATCGCACAGAAGGTTTTGCGGATTTCTGTAATCAATTACTGAAGCTTGACATTGCTGAGATGGAAAAAGTTACCGGTGTCGATCGGAATCTTGTGAAGCAAGCAGCCATAGCTTATGCTAAAGCACCCAATGCAATGTCATTTCATGGCTTAGGGGTTACAGAGCATACGCAAGGTTCATTCACGGTTATGTTGATTTCAGATTTGGCAATGATTACCGGAAATATTGGAAGAAAAGGAGTTGGAGTAAATCCATTACGTGGACAAAACAATGTACAAGGCGCAGCCGACATGGGGTGCCAGCCACATCAGGGAGCAGGATATATGAATGCTTATGATCCGGAAGTAAATAAATTATACGAAGATTTTTATAAGCGAGGCATACCTCTGGGTAAAGGATTGAAGATTCCGGAAATGTTTGATGCATCTATTGCAGGAGAGTTGAAAGCCTTGTGGTTGATGGGTGAAGATGTTGTTCAGACAGATCCTAATACAAATAAGGTAATTGCAGCGATGGATAATTTAGAGTTGCTGGTTGTACAGGAACTTTTTCTGACAGAGACAGCAAAATATGCTACCGTAATTTTGCCCGGAGCCTCATTTTTGGAAAAGAGCGGGACCTATACGAATGGCGAGAGAAGAATTCAGCGCGTGCAAAAAGTTGTAGAGCCATTATCCGGAACAAAAAGTGATGGTGAGATCATGGTCGACATCATGAATAGAATGGGATATGCGCAAGCAGTTTATCAGCCGGATACGAT
Source organism: uncultured Flavobacteriales bacterium (assembly GCA_964355035.1). Taxonomy (GTDB): domain Bacteria; phylum Bacteroidota; class Bacteroidia; order AKYH767-A; family 2013-40CM-41-45; genus JADKIH01. Next base: position 10,264 of record CAYHCU010000084.1, read on the forward strand.
GTTAGAAGAAATTTCAAAGATCGTTCCATTTTTTGCAGGAGTAACGTGGGAAGAGTTGGGCGATAACGGCAAGCAATGGCCTGTACAAAAAGATGGAACAGATACAGAGATTTTGCATATAGAAACATTCCCTCGGGGAAAAGCAAAGTTTCATTATTTCGATTTCAAGCAGAGTGAAGAATTAAATAAAAACGGAAAAGAATATCCATACATCATTACCACCAACAGAGAGTTGGAGCATTACAATTCCGGAACAATGACACGCAGAACCGGCAATGTTAAAATTCTGACTGAAGATGTATTGATGATGAATCCCGCGGATGCACAAAAGCATTTAATCAATGAAGGCGATATGGTCTGTGTAGAATCACCTCGCGGAAAAGTAGACATCAAAGCCCGCATCACCACAGAAGTAAAACCCGGAATATTAAGCACCACCTTCCATTTCCCTGAAGTAATGCTCAACCTCATTACCAGCGACGAACACGATAGCGAAGCCATGTGTCCGGAATATAAAGTGGTAGCGGTGGATATAAGGAAGAGTAGGGGGGAGTTTAGGAAGGTGTGATAAAGGCTGTACAATTGGCTTTTATAATCGATTTGTAAATATTAATTACATTTGGTACTTCTGCAAATGGGATAATTTCTCATTGGCTAAATGAAAAAGTAATTGATGAAGTCGGTAACGGCCTTATCGAAACTCAAGGAATAAAAAAAGCTTTAACAAAAATCAAGATTTAATTTAGATGCAAATCATTCATAAAATAGACGACTTTCTTTTTACCATATTCCCTGAATTAAGGGGGGGGGTAATGAACTAATAATCAGTGTCTTGTCCTGATATAGGTTGACTGTTTGAGTGTTGAAAAGTCAACAAAAAG
>CAYHCU010000085.1:0-7987 GCA_964355035.1 uncultured Flavobacteriales bacterium
ACAAGTTCAGGAACTTATGAGTTCTTCAAGGAGCACGTTATGAATCGTAAAAATTACGCCTCTTCAGTATTGAACATGCCGGCAACAGGAGCCATTATTCAATCGGTATCTCAAACCAAGGGAGCAATTGGCTATGTAGGTTTAGCTTATGTTACAAAAGAAGTTAAAGACATTCAAGTTAGTTTTGATGGAAAAACCTTTACCTTAGCATCGGTTGAAAATGCAAAAAACAAAACATATCCGGTTGTAAGACCCCTTTACTTCTACTATCCAACTTCAAAAGAAGCGATGATCAAGCCATATTTGGATTTCATTCTTTCTGCTGAAGGCCAAAAACTTGTTGACCAGGTTGGATATATAAGCTTAAAGTAAAAAATTAGTGAAAATCTGTTTTTTGGAAGATTAGCCGATTCATTTTTATGGATCGGCTAATCCTACGAATAAGATACCTGTATAATTAAACACGATGAATTTAAAGAGAATAGTCGAAAAAATTATTGAAGGAATATTAATGATAAGCAGCGGTATTTCATCGCTTGCGGTAATATTGATTGTTATCTTTCTCTTTAGAGAAGGATTTTCACTTTTCAACACATCTCCATTAGAGAATCATAGTGTCATAGTAGTAAACAAAAACAATCCGATTGAAAAACTAAATGCAGCTCAACTAAAGCAAATATTTGATCAGGAAATCACAAATTGGAAGGAACTTGGCGGGAAAGATCAAGAAATTGTTTTATTTACAATCAACGATCTTCCAAATTATTTTTCAGATGAAGAAGTCGGTGCAAATTTTGAGTATCTTCCTGAAAAGCTAAATAAGCTGGTAGACAGTATACCTTCGCTACTTGCTGTATACCAAGACAAATATTTAGCGAAAAACCTGAATGGAAAATTAGTTCATGTTGCAAAAAACAACATACCGGATTTTCTTGGTGGGAAAGAATGGTTTCCTACAGCAGAGCCAGCAGTCCAACTTGGAGTGCTTCCATTGATATTAGGAACACTTTTAGTTTCCTTTTTTGCAATACTTTTTGCTTTACCCGTTGGATTAGCAACGGCAATTTATATGGCAGAAGTTGCTGATGAGCGTTTACGAAAAATCCTAAAACCTGTGATCGAATTATTAGCAGGAATTCCCTCTGTTGTTTACGGTTTCTTTGGATTAATTGTAATCGTTCCTCTCATTCATGATACATTTAAATTGCCTGTTGGAGAAACAGCACTAGCGGGAAGTATCGTACTAGGCATCATGGCACTTCCAACAATTATTACTGTTTCTGAAGATGCAATAAGAAATACACCTCGTAGTATGAAAGAGGCTTCGCTTGCGTTAGGGGCAAATAAATGGCAAACTATTTACCGAGTGGTAATCCCCTATTCTATGTCGGGAATTTCAGCAGCAGCAATTTTAGGAATAGGAAGAGCAATTGGTGAGACTATGGCAGTTTTAATGGTGACAGGAAATGCAGCAGTAATGCCTACTTCGCTTCTTCAACCTGTGAGAACTATTCCCGCAACTATAGCAGCTGAATTGGGAGAAGCACCATCCGGTGGAGTACATTATCAGGCACTCTTTGCTTTGGGATGTATTTTGTTTTTAATTACGATGGCCATCAACATGTGGGTCCAAGCAATTTCTTCAAAAAGGAAAATGAACAAATAGATGTCAAAAAATTTAAAAGAAAAAATAGCCTTTTGGATATTCAGGATTTTAGCCCTGGGTGTACTTCTGATTTTATTCTGGATTCTGGAATTTATCTTCGTTCGTGGCTGGCATATGTTAAGTTGGGACTTTCTCACAAAAATGCCTGAAGATGGCATGACAAAAGGAGGAATTTATCCTGCAATCATTGGAACATTGTATCTCGTTGCGGGTTCCATGATTGTAGCATTTCCAATTGGAGTTATGGCAGGAATATACATCAATGAATATACATTAGATTCCTTTTTCAAACGGTTCATTAAATTGATGACGAATAATCTTGCAGGAATACCATCAATTGTTTTTGGATTATTCGGCATGGCACTTTTTGTAAACACATTGAAATTCGGAGATAGCATTATTGCCGGTTCACTTACACTTGGTTTACTTGCTTTACCTGTTGTGATTCGTGTAACGGAAGAAGCCCTTATTGCAATAGATGATTCTTTTCGTCATGGTAGTTATGCATTAGGAGCAACGAAATTACAGACCATCAGGAAAGTAATTTTACCGATGGCAATGCCAAATGTTATTACCGGTTTGATTCTTTCAATCGGAAGAGTTTCAGGAGAAACAGCTCCTATCTTGTTCACAGTAGCCGCCTACTTTCTTCCAAAGCTTCCAACTAGTATCTTTGATCAGGTCATGGCCTTACCTTATCATTTGTATGTAATATCCACCAGTGGAACAAAAGTAGCTGAGTCGCGGGATATGGCTTATGGAACAGCCTTAGTATTGGTCCTATTTGTACTTATACTGAATCTACTTGCGAATGCGTTAAGAAAATATCTTGCAAACAAAGTAAAAATGAATTAATCCATTATGAATAAAATTGAATCTAAGAATGTAAATTTGTTTTACGGATCTTTTCAAGCATTAAAAGGAATTTCATTAGCAATAAAAGAAAATTCCGTGACTGCCTTGATTGGACCTTCAGGCTGCGGGAAATCAACCTATTTGAGATTATTCAATCGGATGAATGATTTAATTCCCGGCGTCAGAATTGAAGGTGATGTTTTGCTTGACGGCAAAGACATTTACAGCAAAGGAATGCGAATAGATGAACTTCGTAAAAAGGTTGGTATGGTATTTCAGAAACCGAATCCATTTCCAAAATCAATTTTCGAAAATGTTGCTTATGGGCTTCGCGTAAACGGCATGAATCATCCTTCATTTGTTGAGGAGCGAGTTGAGACTTCATTAAGGCAAGCAGCTTTGTGGGAAGAGGTGAAAGACAAATTGAAGAAATCAGCTTTTGCCCTTTCCGGAGGTCAGCAGCAACGACTTTGCATAGCCAGAGCATTAGCAATTGAACCATCGGTAATATTGATGGATGAACCGGCATCAGCTTTAGATCCGATTTCTACTGCAAAGATTGAAGATTTAATTTATGAATTAAAAAACAAATATACGATCATAATAGTTACGCACAATATGCAACAAGCCGGTCGTGTAAGTGATCGAACAGCATTTTTCTATTTGGGAGAAATGATTGAATATAATGACACAAATATTATCTTTACCAACCCAAAAGATCCCAAAACACAAAGTTATGTGACCGGCCGGTTTGGCTAAAAACCTTTAACAAAGAATGAAAAATGAAAAATGAAGAATGAAAAATGAAAAATGAAAAATGAAGTACCTGGCTTCCTACATTTTTCACTTTTCATTCTTCATTTTTCACTACTAATTACTAATTATTAATTTAAAAAAAAATGACTCACTTAGATGTAGAATTAAAGCGATTAAAAGAAGAGACTGTTGAAATGTTCGATTTAGTAACTCAGCAAATGAAAAAGTCTCAATTAGCTTTTATTGGTTTTGACAGAGAAATTGCAAGAGAAGTTAATTTTAATGAGAAAAGGGTAAATGCTCTTGAATTGAAAATTGATAAAGACTGCGAAAATATTTTTGCTCTTTTCAATCCCGTTGCAATTGATTTAAGGTTTGTATTAGCAGTATTGAAAATAAATAGTAATTTAGAAAGAATCGGTGATATTGCAGATGGAATCAGTCGTTATGTAATTGGGACAGGAAATCCATTTGAACAAGAACTTATTGAAGTCACAAGAGTCAATGAAATGTTCGAAATGGCAGTGAAAATGTTATCGGATGTTCAGAAAGCATTTGATGCTGAAGACACAAAGCTTGCTCGCGGCATTTTTCAGAAGGACGATTTGTTGGATGAAATAAATGGAAATGCAAATTCAGTGATTGAAAACTATATACGTGCTCACGAATCCAACATTACTCAATCTTTACATATTATTTCCGCAATTAGAAAACTGGAACGTACAGGAGATCAAGTAAAAAATGTAGCAGAAGAAATTATTTTTTATCTGGAAGCGAAGGTTTTAAAGCATGTTGCTGTGAAATAGGGAGTCGGAGTTCGGATTACGGTCGTTCTTAGAAAACGACGAGTTCTCTTCGAGATGACACCTAAGCGCACATTTAAGGGGGATAGAAAAGTAATGCTACGAGATTCCGTAGGAATTTACTGCACATTTATTCACATGCCTCAAAGTTAAAAAGATGACCTTTATATTCACAGCTAATGCAGTAGGCATCTCGTCGCCTTACGCTATAAAAGTAAGCGATTATTTCTAGTAATTCAAATACTTCCTCTTAATAACATTTACATGATGCCTTTCATGAACAAGAATCATATAAATCAGCGCACGAACGGAGACTTCTTTGTTGTTGGCATAACCGATATCGTCCAAGGTATTCACATCCATATTCAGGATCATGTGAATTGTGGATTGGCGAATGGCATACATTTCATCGCGCATATCTTTGAGCGTTCGAGTTGAATAATTACTGTTTCTTACATAATCGTTTTCTTCAAAACCGGGCAAGGATTGGCGGTCTCCACGCATAAAGCATAAAATGCGGTAGGAAAGAATTCTTTCTGTATCCATAAGATGGCCAAGCACTTCTTTTATTGTCCATTTTCCTTCCATGTAGCGGATGTCGCCTTGTTTTTCGGGAAGGGATTTGATGAATTGATTAGTAAGTTCTCCTTGGGCTACGAGTCCTTTGAACATATCATTTTCCATGATAAATCGGCGGTACGATTCGTAGTACTCGTCGATGGTTCCTTCTTGAGGTGGTAGTATTGTAAAAGACATGTGTGGTGGGTAAAAATATTTCATGCAAGGTAAGCGTTAATCGCCTTCAAATGTCTCTCCTTAACTTTTTATTAACCGCATTTAATTCTTGCGTTTATTATGTTTGTAAACACACTGACTGATATGAAAGCCACAATTTATTTATTCCTCCTTCTGAGCTGTTTTAATACCACAGCCTCTTCTGAGGTTGTCCCTAAAACCTACGAAGCCACTTCCACTACCGCTGAAATTAAAATCGATGGAAATTTAAATGATGCCGCTTGGGTCCAGGCTAAGATTGCCGGCGATTTCACACAGCTTGAGCCTGCGGAAGGATTAAGTACTTCTCAGCGGACAGAAGTGAGAGTTCTTTATGATAATACCGCTATTTATATTTCTGCAAGAATGTATGATACGCATGCTGACAGCATTTTGCATGAACTTGGAAATCGCGATGAAGGTTATAATCTGAATGCCGATGTTTTTAAATTCGGCTTTGATCCTTATAACAAAAGGCAGAATGGTTATGTATTTGAAGTAACCGCTTCCGGTGTTCAGACGGATGTGTTTGATGATGACCTGACTTTTGATGCTGTCTGGCAAAGTGCAGTAGTAATTGATAAAGAAGGTTGGTCAGCAGAGATGAAAATCCCTTATTCAGCTATCCGTTTTCCATCTTCTGCAACACAAACCTGGGGATTGCAATTTGCCCGCTTAATCAGAAGAAATCGCGAATATGATCAATGGACCTTGACTCCAAAAGAAGTCCAGAATAAAATGATTTATTGGGGAACGCTTACCGGCATTCATGATATCAAACCTCCTGTCCGCTTAAATCTCACCCCTTATTTATCTGTTTATGGCGACCGCGCACCTCGTTATGATAATGGTGAGCATGTTGGTTACGATAATTCTTTTGGTTATGCCGGTGGTGCGGATATTAAATATGGAATCGACGAACGCTTCACTTTGGATATGACTCTACTCCCTGATTTCTCTCAGGTGCAAAGTGATAATAAAGTCAAGAACATTTCTGCTTTCGAGACTATTTATGATGAAAAGCGGCCGTTTTTTAAAGAAGGTACAAGTCTTTTTTCGAAAGGGAATTTGTTTTATTCGAGAAGAATCGGAAAGACTCCTGATTTGTTTTATGATGTACCATACCTGTTAGAAGAAGGAGAAGTTCTGGAGAAAAATCCGGATAAAGCCAGATTAGTCAATGCAACTAAATTATCCGGAAGAACTGATAAAGGTTTGGGAATAGGACTTTTAAATGCCGTTACCGCAAACACTTATGCATATATACAAAAGACAGATGGTACTCATCGGGATATACTTACTGAACCTTTGACCAATTTTAATATCCTGGTTTTAGACCAGCAGCTAAAGCATAACAGCAACTTTTATCTGATTAACTCCAACGTTACCCGCGATGGAAAAGCTCGTGATGCCAATGTCACCAGTGCACAGGGAACTTTTGAGAACAAAAAAAACTCTTACAGAATTAGCAGTGGCGGAACTTTTACTCATGTGACTCAATGGAATGAAACCAAGCAAAATAAAGATGGTTTCCTCTATTTTGTTTCTGCCGATAAAATCAAGGGCACTTCTCAATTTGGCGCCTCTTATGAAATGGCTGACAAAAATTTCGACAAAAACGATTTAGGTTTTAACTTCTATCGAGATTACACTTCGTTTTTTGGTTATTATTCTTTAATGGCTTTCAATCCATTCTGGAAGTATTTTAAGCAGGGAAATATCACTCCATACATCACACGGTCAGGAAGGTTAAGCAATAGCAACAGCCTGACAGATTTGAAAGCAGGACTAAACTTCTTTTTACTTTTCAATTCAAACTGGTCTATCTATTGTGAATTCGGAACCGCTTTAGCAACAGGTTACGATTATTACGAACCTCGTGTAGATGGCCGTTTTAATAGGGTTCCGTCCAATAGTTATGGAAGCCTAAACATGTCGACGAATTACAATAAACATCTGGCATTTGACTTTGGTGGCAGATTCAATACCATTCCTGAATGGAATAACAAAAGTTACGGATATTACATCAACCCAATTATTCGTCTCAGTGATAAAATGTCTGTTCGACTGGAACATTACTTCGATGTTTTCATCAACGACAGAGGTTTTGTTAACTATACTGAAAATGACAATAGCATTTATTACGGTGGCCGGGACATAGTCACGATTACCAATGCAATTACAAGTCGTTATCTGTTTAAAAACGATATGTCAATTTCACTTACAGGAAGACATTACTGGTCAGAAGGAACTTACAAAGATTACTATCAATTAACAACCAATGGCGAATTGAATCCTACAAATCATGGGAGCCTTGACGACTACAATTTCAACAGCAGCTATTTCACTGTTGATCTGGTTTACAACTGGCAATTTGCTCCCGGAAGTTCATTCATAGCAACTTTTAAGAATGTAATTCTTGCCGACGACACTAAAACTCAATACAACTACTTTGAAAATTTCAATCGCACACTTTCTTCGCCGCAGACGAATTCTATTTCGCTGAAGTTTTTGTATTATCTGGATTATCATTATTTGGTTAGTGGCAAGTAGTGTATGGTGAGTTGAAAGTAAGCGGCTCTCCAATTCTACAATTTCACCAATCGCCCAACATAATGAACTTTATCCGATTCTATTTTGATAAAATAAATTCCTGAAGCTAACTCTTTATTGACTTTCACTTGAATATTACTTTCGTTCACCTGAGTGCTCATCGGAATCTGACTTCCTAAAATATCAAAAAGTGAAAATGCGGTTCCTGGATTTGAGATTCGTAAAGATGTCGGAGTTTGAATGGTGAAATTATCAGTAAATGGTAGTGGAAAGATTTTAATATTGTTTACATCCTCTATTGGACTAACATTATTTAATATATCCAGCTTCGCAAACCAGATTTCATCCGATAAATGAGAACCGGATACATCACCATTGTTATAGGTATTTGTCCATGCAGCAAATGCAACACGTCCATTTTCTAGAGGAAGTACGCTTTGAATTGCATCCTGACCTGATCCTCCATAGGTATTTTGCCAGAGTAAATTACCGGCCATATCCACACATACTAACCAGCCATCACTAGCCGTATGGTTGAGCGTAACGTCATGGTCATTTGAATTTGTTTCTCCACCGGCAA
>CAYHCU010000085.1:8087-11142 GCA_964355035.1 uncultured Flavobacteriales bacterium
CATATCCAGTAGTTGTTTCAATTGATTTTATTCCGTTATCAAACCATGTCCCACCTAAACACTTTTGCCATTCAAGAGTACCTATTGAATCAATTTTTACAACCCAGGCATCTAATAAACTTCCATGAACTCCGGAAACATCATTTCCATTTCCGTTACTATTGCCAACAATTAAAAATCCATCGTCTGATGTTTGGATCACTGAGTGTGGACTTTCTGAGCCATGGCTTCCATAACATTTTGCCCATTGAATGACAGGCTGTGAAGAAACAAAATGGCCTATGAAAACAAAGAAAATAAAAATAAAATATTTATATAGTGGTTTCATAACTTAACAACCTTTGTACTGTAATTTTTATCTCCGGTATGCATTACCAGATAATAAACACCGCTGTTTAAATTCGGAAGATTGACTTGAACATTGTATTTCCCTTTAATTAAAAACACTTCATTTACAATTTCTGTGATTTTTTGTCCATATACATTGAAAAGATTTATTGATATATTTTCATCAGAGTAAACTGAATAGTTTAATTCGAATATACTGTTGAATGGATTTGGATAGGCCATTAAATTCGCCTTACTTTTGTTTTGTATAGGGCTAACATTATTTAATATATCCAGCACAACAAACCAAATATCATTTGGCCAATATGACCCTGCTACATCGCCATTGTTATAGGTAGCAGTATAAGCTGCAAATGCAACTTTCCCATTTTCTAAAGGAAGTACACTTTGAATTCCATCCTGACCTGAACCACCGTAGGTATTTTGCCAGAGTAAATTGCCTGCCATATCCACACATACTAACCAGCAGTCACTGGCCGTATGGTTGAGCGTAACGTCATGGTCATTTGAATTTGTTTCTCCACCGGCAATAATTTTATTGTCAAAAGTGAATTTTGCATCATTAAATTCATCAGTTAAACTTCCGCCGTACGATTGACTAAACACCCTGTTCCCAGCAGTATCGGTCACTAATATCCATGCATCAGTGTATCCATAAAGATGTGACAAATCACCATCGGAGCTGGTAGTCATTCCAGCCATCAAAAGTTTATCGTCTTTAATGCTGATTGAATACAGAATTCCACCACCGCTTCCCCCATAACATTTGTCCCACAAAACCCGACCTGTTGAATCCAATTTTACCAACCAGCCTCCCGATATCATGTTGTTAATGCAGGTTGCATCACCATCAAGCGAATTTGTACTTGGTATAATATAAATATTTCCAATTGCATCAACTACCATATCACCATAACTTTCAGTTCCAGTGCCACCCACACATTTCTGCCATTGCAGAATTCCTGAAGAATCTAGTTTAATTACCCAAGCATCCCCAACTATTCCTCCACTATAATAACTCCCTTGCACATTGCCACTATTCACTGACTCTGTTCTGCCACTAATCACAATCCCTCCATCAGGAGTGGCTGACAAACCATAAACTTCATCAGATTGATCCCCACCGTAGGAATATTCCCAAACCAGGTTCCCTGACAAATCAAGTTTAACAATCCAATAATCCCCGTCTCCATGATTCCCCGTTTGATCTCCATCAAATGACCCCCCATTACAAGCGATTACATAACCGGAAATTGTTTCAATAGCTTTTATTCCCCCATCAAACCATGTCCCACCTAAACACTTTTGCCATTCAAGTGTTCCAATTGAGTCAATTTTTACAACCCAGGCATCTAATAAACTTCCATGAACTCCGGAAACATCATTTCCATTTCCGTTACTATTGCCAACAATTAAAAATCCATCGTCTGATGTTTGGATCACTGAGTGTGGACTTTCTGAGCCATGGCTTCCATAACATTTTGCCCATTGAATGACAGGCTGTGAAGAAACAAAATGGCCTATGAAAACAAAGAAAATAAAAATAAAATATTTATATAGTGGTTTCATAACTTAACAACCTTTGTACTGTAATTTTTATCTCCGGTATGCATTACTAAATAATAAATACCGCTATTTAAATCCGGAAGATTGACCTGAACATTGTATTTCCCTTTAATTAAAAACACTTCATTTACGATTTCTGTGATTTTTTGTCCATATACATTGAAAAGATTTATTGATACATTTTCATCAGAGTAAATTGAATAGTTTAATTCGAAAGTACTGTTGAATGGATTTGGATAGGCAACTAAATTAGATTCGAAAATATTATTCTTCAAAGAACCATTACCGTCTACATTTCCTCGTCTGAACGGCGTGCTGCACGTCCCCGGATCACTGATATACAAATGGGTTTGAGAACCTGAAACGGCTCCAAAGTCATTGGCATTGGAAGTCCCAGGTAGAATATGAATTGAATTACCTGCTCGAAAAGTCACATTAGCTCCGTTTAAAATACTAAACTGTTCCTGGTTAACTGCCGCTGTTATTGTATTTGCAGCCTCATAGAGAATTGTAGAAGGTGAGTAAGGAGGTGCAGACCATGAAATCGGACCGTTAATTGGTAAATCTAATTGCGAAGTAAATTCCACAGGGGTTGTTACGTTGACAGTAGAACAAAAAATGTTATATGTTCCAAGTAAACTACCTTGGTTGGACATCCAAGCAACATAAACATTACCGCCATAAGCATCCACTGCAATATAATCACCCCAATATCCTTCAACAAAAGGGAAGTTGGGTGGAGAAAGCGCTATTGGATTGATTGGAACATCACTTACTTTTAAATCCGTGAAAGAGATTCCTCCATCTTCTGAGACGGCCAATCTGACGTCCGTCATGTATGTTCCATGCCATGGATCAGCCGGATCAATAACAGGAGGAACTAATGCTGACAAATAAGCCACATACACATTTCCACTGGCATCATCTACTGCTATCCACGGCATCCAATTCTGATTAGCATAATCTATGTCGATAGTTCCTTGTAAGTTAGAACTAGAATTACACTTTGTCCATGTTGCCCCATGATCATCTGAGTATTGTGCTACTATTCTTGAATGCAACAACGTACTCGGAACGTTTTCCGGATAAGCAATATATATCCGACCTCGACTATGACTGGAAGTAGGTCCGCAACTTCGAT
>CAYHCU010000086.1:0-11116 GCA_964355035.1 uncultured Flavobacteriales bacterium
ACCAATTTTCTGAATTGGATGTAGTAAGTCTACTTCCATTTTTTTATACTTTTCTGTTACTTCAGTTTCGGCAGCAGATACAACATTTTCTTTTGTGCCATTTTCCTGAGCAGGACGGAGCAAGTCTGCTTCTCTTGCCCTCCACTTTTCCGTTACTCCATACGTATATGTGATTGTCGGATTTTCCATAGTGATTTTTTTGTTTTATATTTAGAGTACGTTTATTCTTCTGTATTTTGTTTTACTGCTGCTTCCTGAAATGGGAAACTTCTTTTCACCGGTGGTAAATAATATACTCGAGGTTTTGTTCCTAATGTTTCAAACTGACGATATCCCGCTCTTTCTGTCAACAATGCTGTAAGCTGAAACACTTCTTCTCCATTTGTGACTGTGTCTTCATTTTCATCACCATAGTAGATTACACCATTTGGACATTTCTTAACACAAGCCGGAAGATTTCCTTTTTCAATTTCGTCAGGGCAGCCATCACATTTCGATACTGTACCAACTGTATTTGGTTTACTGGATGTGCAAATACCGGCATCATCTTTATGCTCTTCAAAATAAGCAACCTGCTCAGGTCGTCCGAAATTGAATGTCCTTGCTGAATACGGACAAGCCGCCATGCAGAATTTGCATCCGATACAACGATCTGCATCTATTGCAACTAAACCATCACTTCGTTTAAATGTAGCATCAACAGGACAAACTTTCACACATGGAGGATTGTCGCAATGGTAGCACATCTGAGGAAGCCAATAAGGAGATTCCAACTCTACATCCTGCATTTTCTTTACTTTGATCCACTCTACCGGTGCAAGTAAATTATGTTTCTTTTGACAACCTTCAACACATGCTCTTTCATTGGCACATTTTGCAAGATCTATTACCCTCACAAATTTTTTCCCCGGAACACCTTGTCTTATATTGGGTGGAGCTAACTTATTTGCTCCAGCACTTTTAATCTGCGAACTGTCTACTTCTACAAGTTTTCCATCCTTCGTAAGGAGTTTAACTTTTTCACCGGATTGATTAGCCGGTTCTCCAAGAAGTTTTGTTACTTCTGTAAAAGCCAGTGCAGCGCCTCCGGCTAATAATCCCAATTTCAAAAAACCTCTTCGGCTTGCTCCTTTATCTTTCGGAACTAAATTGGTGTTTTCGTTTTCTGTTTCCATAAACTAGTGTCTTTATTATATATTGTCAAACTATTTTATAAATCGAATGAACTTAGATTCACGATGCAAAAATGCAAACAACAGAATGACTAAACCTTGTCCGTTGACTATGATTCTAAAGTTTGTAGGCTTTCTTAATGGCGACATTTGTCGGAATTTTTTTTGACTTTCAATAAGAAAAATTTAAAATTTGTAAAATGAGAATCTCAAACTTGAAAATTCTATCAGAAATAAGCAAATATCCTTAACTCAGAATAATTTTAAAAAATATTTCACTGAAAATTTCAGGTAAAGAATTGGGCATTGGCAAGGTTTCAATGCATACTAAACGGAGAATTAAAAAGACTTAACAGAAAAAGATAAAAACATTACAAAAAAATATAGACCTTCGTTCGAAACCAACTTAGTCATTCGATTTGTCCAAATAATCTAAAACCGGAACAATTTTCTTTAAAGCACTCTGGTCAATAAATGTGTTTTTGCCATCAATAATTATAATCTTTTCCTTTTTAAAGTCAGACAATTGTTTACTTACCCTATCCTCACATATTGCAGACAATGAAGCAATCTCTTTTCTTGACAATACAACTTTAAAAGCATCTTCATTCATTCTGTTTTTAAAAAGGTCCAGCAAAACAAGAAGTGAATGAGCGACCTTTTCTCTTACATTCATTTCTGCCATGTTTCTTAGATCCTCTTCAGTTTTTTTTAGCTCTTTAATATAGTCATGCAAAATGATATTTAAAGCAGAGTTAGATTGAACTACAGGAAGGAAGTCATCCTTTTTAATATAACACAATTGGACATCGGTAATTGCTGTAGCTGTCAGACTGTAATTCTTATTTTCCAAGGAACCCCAAAAGCCCATCATATCTCCATCTTTTGCAAAACGAATAATTTGACCATCTTTATGTAAGCCCTCTTTCCAAAGTTTAATCACCCCTGAGTAAACAAAATAAATCAAAAACGAAGGTTGGCCTTCATAAAAAACAACTTCTCCTTTATGATAATTCCGACAACTCATGTTGCCAACGATATGATTCTTCTGATCTTCGGTACAACTCTTGTTCAAAGAGCTGTTTTTAAAAATTGTGTGGACTTTACTTTCTAAATCTTGGTTGGAATGTTTGTTCGACAACACATTAAAATAACCGTTATTGATGTTCTGGTAGCCCATTTGTAGTTTGCATTAGAATTACACTGCGAAATAACAACATATGGAGGACTGAGAACAGTCCGTTGACGGGCCTAAAAAAGTTTGTGGGCGAAACAAAAGGCGACAATTGTCGGCAAAAACTACATTAAAAGTTTGCTAAACGCATACTAAAATGAAAAAAAACAAACAACTATTTTATAAAAATGAAAAAAACGGCAGTAAAGTAGAAGTCATTACAAGGTATGGTCGAATAATTTCCTGAAGAGCATTTTCATCAATTACCGTTCTATCGCCAACAACAGAAATGATTTTCTCTTTCTTAAAGTCAGACAATTGCTTACTTACTCTGTCTTCACTGATTGAAGACAAAGAGGAGATCTCTTTTCTTGATAAAACAATTCGGTATGCTTCTTCGTCAATTTTATTTCTAAACAATCCCATCAATTCAAGAACAGAATGTGCCACTTTTTCTCTGACATTCATCTCCGCCATGTTTCTTAAATCATCCTCGGTTTTCTTTAACTCCATAATATAATCATGTAAAATTGAAGTCAAAGATAAATTTGCCTGCACAATAGGAAGAAAAACATCCTTCTTTATAAAGTATACTTTTGAATCTGTTATTGCTGAAGCAGACAAAGAATAATTTTTGTTTTCGAGTGAGCCCCAGAAACCTAGCATATCTCCTGCTTTAGAAAATCGAATGATCTGCTCTACCTTATGAAATCCTTCTTTCCAAAGTTTTATTAATCCTGTGGACACAAAATAAATTAGAAATGAGGGCTGTCCTTCATAAAATACTACTTCACCTTTATGATAGGTTCTGCAACTCAAATTTTGCAAAATAATAGCTTTCTGTTCCTCTG
Organism: uncultured Flavobacteriales bacterium; assembly: GCA_964355035.1. Classification (GTDB taxonomy): domain Bacteria; phylum Bacteroidota; class Bacteroidia; order AKYH767-A; family 2013-40CM-41-45; genus JADKIH01. Next base: position 3,198 of record CAYHCU010000086.1, read on the forward strand.
TGCAATATTGATTGAGTGCGCCATTTTTATAAATAATATTGGCTCTGTTCTCCAAATCGCTGTCAACTTCTCTACTTAATAGCATAATCAAATATTAATCCTCAAAATTAGCCAACTTTGTCGCTATAAGTACTGACAATTGTCGCTCTTCTTAAAGAATTCGATTGCTTTATCGCAGAAAAAAGTTTGCTTTTTTAGACATTGTTGTATTTTTCTGAAACCAATAATCAAAAGCACACTCAATTTTTAATTTAAAACGATTGTCTTTCTTGAGCTTTCACCAATTTTTATTAAATAAATTCCATGAGACAAACCGGCAATTTCAATTTTCATTTTTTCAAAATTCATTTTTCCGGCTAATACTTCTTTCCCTAATTGGTCAGTTATCGAATAAGATGAACCAACTAAATTTGAATTTACCTCGACATTCAGTTGGCCAACCGCAGGATTTGGATAGACAGTAAAACCAATATCACTCATCGAATTTTCTGAAATTCCCACACCACCTCCAACGACACCTACAGTGAAATCATCAAAGTTGCCATATTCATATGCACCGCAGGCACCATAACCATTTGCACTTGTAGTATAACAATCAGTTCCCCAACCTGCAATTACGCGCATTCTGTAATCTCCATCAGGTACAGATGTTGGCACCGTAAGTAAAAAACTATAGGTCTGAGGATTTCCGGCAGTATACATATAATACAAATTTTCCGTACTGTCAAATGCACCATCTGTATTGTAATCTATCCATACACCAACACCACACCAAGAACCATTTAAAATTGTCATAGGTGTAGCAACACCCGCTGAAAGCGTTGTTCTCATGCTTGTGTAATCGGAAATTGTGCAATCCCCTGAACCAAGAACCCAGTTTATACTATCTAGTGTAATTTCCTTATTGTTCCAGGAAAAACAACCATTAGTAAAAGTAGGCTCACAATACGTAACCTGCGCAAGCGTTGAGAATGATAATCCTGCGATTGCAAATAAAGAGAGTAGAAGTTTTTTCATTTTTTTTGTAGTGAGTGGTGAGTGGTGAGTGGTGGTTAGAAAACAAGGATTACTACTATTTCAGCTTTTAGATACCCAAAGATATATACTTTTTCATCATTACCAAATCAAGAAAATAAATTTTAACCGCTAAAATGATACTTTAAAGCCACAACTCAAACTTTTTTTGTAGTTTGCATAACGGATTGTCGCTGATTCGTTTTTCGTGATTCGAAGCACGAACATCGAACATCGAACATCGAACAACGAACATCGCACATGAAAAAAATATATCTGATAAGCATCCTACTCTTTTCCTCGATATTTGGGAATGCTCAATTTCTCTTGAAACCACTCGATACAGCTGATGCAAATCTACCGAGCTGGGTTAAAATGATGTTTTTGGAAAATCCAAATGTGTTTGAAGTGGATAAAGCGCGTCAATTATATTATTCAAATCACTCGAATGATAACACGCCTTATACTGCTTATTATAAACACTGGAGAAGATATGTGAAGGATTTTATTCAGGAAGATGGGTCGCTCGTTTTTCCGAATCAACAAGATAGAATCAATCTATTGCATCAAAATGGTCTGGCAGCTAATTCTTCTACAACTTTAGGTTCATGGAATTTTGTCGGACCTAAAAAACATTATCGCGCTCGCTATTCGGCTTCCGATCCTGTTGAGCAAATTTCATGGCATGCAAATATGTATTGTATCGATCAAAGTAAAAGTAACCCTAATGTGCTTTTTTCCGGAGGAGAAAATGGCGGTGTATATAAAACATCTGACAAAGGACTAAATTGGCAATATGTTTCGCTTGGTGAAAATATGGTTACCGTTTCTTCGATTGCAATTAATCCTTCCGATGAAAACGATGTACTTGTGAATGCTGATCAGAAAACCTATCGCTCTCTCGATGGAGGAATAAACTGGAATCAAGTAGGAAGTGCGGCATTTCAAAACAGGAATATTACCATTTGGCAGTTTGTTCATAATCCGGATTCTCCGCAGACAGTTTTTGCAGGAGGTGGCGATTCACTTTATCGTTCTACTGATGGCGGGAATAATTGGGCTGGTATTTATAAAGGAGAATGCCAATCCATCGCCTTGAATCCATTCAACTCTTCAGTTGTTTATGCATTGCGATATGACAATGTTTCTAAAATCGCTAACTTTTATAAATCAATTGATAGCGGCCTTACCTTTTCCATCAAACCAAATGGTTGGTTCTCTGTTCCAACAGCTGATGCAGGATTAATACAAAGTTACGGTGGAAGAATTGCTGTGACAGAAGCAGATACTTCTCGCGTTTACGTTTTACTTGTTGGAGAAAGTCAGAGTTCAGCACAATTACAGTTAAATGGACAGATTGGAATCTATCGTAGTGATGATGGTGGTGAATCATGGAGCAATCCTCATGGACTAATCGGTATGCCTTATGATAATTCAACGCATCCGAATATGATGACATTTAGCGGTGGCACGGATACTTACAATCAGATTTATTATAATACGACTATCATTGCATCTCAACTAAATGCTGATCGAATTCTTATCGGAGGCATGAGTATGTGGCGCAGCGACGATGCTGCTGCAACCTATCAACCTGTAGGTGGTTATATCGGTACTATTTCTTTTATTCATCCGGATAATCAGGAATTCAAAGTTTACAAAACTTCAGCAACTACCGAAGAAGTATGGTTTGCAAGTGATGGAGGAATTAATTACTCAACCGACTTTGTACAAACGCATGAATCACGAACGAATGGAGTTTACGGAACTGCTTTATGGGGCTTTGATCAAGGTTGGAATGACGACATCTTGGTTGGCGGCCGCTATCACAATGGAAATGCCGCTCGCCGCGATGGTTATCCTGACGGCGAATTCGAACAACTCGGCGGTGGTGAAGCTGCAACGGGTTATGTCAATTATAGTAATGAAAAGAAAACTTATTTTAGCGATATTAACGGAGTAGTTTTACCTGATAGCATCAACGGAATTGCTTCCCAATTTAATATTGACAACGAACCAAATGAAAGTTATGTCGACAATTCCAGCTCGCGAATTATGTTTGACTGGGATTATTGGAATGTTGCTTATCTAGGAAAGGACAATAAATTATTCAAAAGCGAAAATGGAGGAAGCTCCTTTAGTGAACTCTACTCCTTTGGTACAAACACTTCCGACAAAATTTATTGGATTGAACAAAGTCGTGCCGATAAAAATGTAATGTTTGCTCAACAAGTAATCTCTAATGTAAGTAAATTATGGAAATCACTTGATCGTGGCTTAACATGGAATCAAATAACATTACCTCTGAATCAACGTGAATTAAATTTTACTCTAAGCTATAATAATGCAGATGAATTATGGATCAGCTATGCAAATGGAAGTAATGGAAATAAAGTTTATCACACTATAGATGCAGGTACCACTTGGACCAACATTTCAACGGCTGCGTTGAATGGACTTAGTATAAAATCCATGGCGCATCAATTTGGAACAAACGGCGGAGTATATCTTGCAACCTATCATGGTCAGGTATTTTACCGCAATAATTCAATGCCTGATTGGAGTGTAGTTGGAACGGACCTTCCTTTTATTTCTTATCCGCTTCGAATTGTACCATTCTATCGCGACAATAAAATTCGTCTTGCAACCTGGCATCTTGGCATTTGGGAAAACACTTTATTTCAACCATCTGATTTGGTTGCCGATTTTTCTGCTGATTACAAAACCTTCTATTGTCCGTTAGACACAATTAAATTTGTACCACATTGTGTTTCTTCTTCGTTAGCTACTTATCAGTGGATCTTCACTGGTGCCACTCCATCTACATCCTCTGACATGTACCCTTCAATTGTATATAATTCAATCGGAACTTTTGATGTAACACTAATTGTAAATGATAATGGCACATCAGATACGATTACTAAAACAAACTTCATTCATACTTCTCCTACAGGTGGATCAACCATTGCTGAAGGATTTGAATCCGGAGCTTTTAGTACCTTATGGAAACAACAAGGCAATGGTAATGGCATTTCTAATTGGAGCATCTCCGATTCCATCGGAGGTTACAGTCAAAGCACACATAGCATGCGCTACGACAATTGGGGCTATGATGCACAAGGATTACATGATGCTATCTGGACTGCGAAATATGATTTTACGAATCTTTCTTCCGCATGGTTAAAATTTGATGTCGCTTATTCTTTATATGGCGGCCAATATAGTGACACGTTAGAACTGCTCTCAACTGCCGATTGCGGACAAAGCTTCAATTCAATTTATTTGAAGGGAGGACAGGATTTAGCCACTGCTCCATCCAACAGCTCAACTGCATTTGTTCCAACGTCAACGCAATGGCGCACTGACTCAGTAGATTTAACTTCCCTCGCAGGTAATTCCGAAGTAATATTTTCTTTCGTTAACATCGGGAGGTTCGGACAAATTTTGTATGTTGATAATCTAAATATGAATAATGCAATTTATACAAACATTGTTCCTCTATCTGAATCAGATGCGAGTATTTTTCCGAATCCATTCATTGATGGTTTGTCCATTACTGTACAAAATTCCGAAAATTATAATTTTGTATTGACAGATGTAACTGCTCGTGTTGTTTTCTCGCAAATATTTAAGGGTAGACTCTCTATAAACACCTCAGAACTTTCCTCAGGAGTTTATATCTATAAATTCAAAGGGCCAGGAGGAATGTTTAAGTCAGGAAAACTTGTGAAGCAATAATTTTCTTAAATGGTATTGTCAAAATAAAATTCCGGATACTACACTCACACCACTAATTTCTTTGTCCACACTTTCTTTCCATCCGTCACTTGTAAAAAATACACACCTGATAACGGGCCTTCAAAATCGACATTTACAAACTGTTGACCTAATTCAATATTTATTTTTTTGTCAAAAATTTTTCTTCCTTGAATATCGCATATCATCAATGATAGACTCGCACTACATTTGCTATCAAACATCAGTTGTCCTTCAATTTTATTTTGCATCATTGCAAAAGAAATAAAATCAAAGTCATTAGAATTATAATCAATTGCAATTTTTTCAGAGTATTTAAAATTGCCATCATAATCAACCTGCTTTAGACGATAATATGCAAGTCCGGGCTTTATATTTCGATCTGCGAAACCATATTCCGACAAACATGTTTTATTCCCATTTCCGGGAACGACACCAATCGAAGTGAAAAATGTTCCATCCTCGCTTTTCTCAATTTCAAAATGATCATTATTTGTTTCACTTGCAGTAGACCATGAAAGCTCATTCACATGATCCTTGTTCTTTCCTGTAAATGATAATAATTCTACCGGTAGAGGCGAAACAAGTGTAATTGAAATATCATCGATATAATAATAACAGCCATAACTCCCTAGCAAATTTAGACCAAATAATGCTCTTGTCGTTGCGAGGTCATTGTGAAAATTTCCAATACACAAATTCTGAAATGGTGAAGTTGGTGTGTATAAAAATGTTACTTGAGTCCAGGTTGTGGAATAAATAACTGTTGTTGTCTCAACTTGAGGTGTTACTAAAATTGGTGTACCTAGTGATTGGGTTACAGGTGCTGCAGAGAAATAAAAGCCCAGATTATTTGTACCGTAAAAATGCAATGTACTCACTCCGTTAGTAACCCAAAATGTAACAGCATAGGTGCTTCCGGGGTTCAACGGAGTACTTAAGGTCGTTCGAATATACTCTCTATAATTAGCGGAACTGTAATAGGTCGCAAAACCTTCAAATCCATTTCCGGTATGTGGCATCACAGTTGCCCACCATGTTGCAGGGGCTTTTGCTCCACCTGTTCCTAAGGTATTATAATAATCAGGGCTACCTGTACCGGCTACCAATGAACAAGTCCCGTTTGGATTAAACCACCCTGTTGCATAACATACCTGGGAGTAATTATTGGGGAGAAGACTATACGTCTCAAAACTGCCATTGTTGCACAAGTTTTGTGCATTTAGCAGTAAAATATTGATGAGAATAATAAGTAATAGTAGCAGTAGTCTTTTCACATTCCAAATCTAAACGATTTTCAAAGCGTTTCTTAACACTTTTCGCTGAATGAGAAAAAAAAGGATGTGAACAGGGAGTATAACTTGTTGGAGTAATCACTAATTCCCTTCGATTTGATAGAATCTTAGAATAATCCAAGTATCTTGCTTCTAATGTAGTCTTCTGTATTTACAAACATTACAGTCGCCAATCTTAAATTCAATGCCGTCTTTTATCAAAATTCGTCCAAATTGAACGGCCGAATCCGGGAAATTCTCAAACCACATATCCTTAATTATATAAATATTTTTTTGCTTAAAAACCTCCTCTACTAGTTCGTAATTTCGAACCGCCCAAGTTGAATCATGTGGTGTTGCTTTGATCATGTCAGGGTCCGGGCATGCAGTAATATAAGAATTTCCATATTCAGAAATTAAGCCTATTGGGCCTAACTTTTTAAATTCACCAACTATCTCAACAGTTGGAGTCAGCGTTCCCGGCCAAACAAACCGAATATTATAAAGAGTTCCAATTCCACCAATCAATACTGTCAAAAATACTGTTGTATAGATAATTCTAATTTGCTTATTACTTGTCTTTAAATTATCGAGCAGCAACAAAAGTGCAAATGAAAGCGAAATGTATGTACAGGTAAAATATCTTCTGGGAACGCCATTCAAAAATGTCCAATTGGAAATTATTATTATGCAGAAAAGAAAAACTGCATCAAAAAGAAAAAATAACATCCACTTTTTAGTTGCAGTATTCAATTTAACGTTTTTTATTTGGAAAATAATCATTCCGAAAATGATGATGACCAAGTAGGAATACACACTCGTAAATGGCTCGCCTGCTTTAAATGCAAAAATATCGAAAACGGTATTCCAAAATATTACTATCGTTTTTCCTATTGTATTAAAATCACTGAAGGTTGAATAATCGTGCTTGATCGAAGAAGTGCTTTTTGCATAATGAATAAAAAGATATCCTAAAATCAAACCTATAAAAGCATAATAGAATTCTATCTTTTTAAATAAGGAGAAAGAAAACTCATTTGCACTTAAATAAAAATATAATTGCACAAAAAGCAATATAAAAACAGTAACAAGTGCCATATCTGAAACCCAAATTGAAGCTATCAGAAGTATTGTAATACATGAGAGAATCAAGTGCTGAAAGAACAAACTATTCTGTATTCCTTCCTTTTGAGAATAAACAAATAAATAACATGCAATTGCAATTAAACTATATTGAATACCGAATGACAATTGAGTCACATCAATTAGTCTCATTGGCGGAAAAAACCAAATTACTGCAAATACAATTTTCAGATAATGTGACTTTATGAAACTTGAAAACGCGAAATAGCCAACTAACAATATTAGGTAATGAGTTATGGATTCAGAAGTAAGAGCAGTTAAGTGAAATAATTTAAAAAATAGCTGGCCTATCAAAGGTATTAAACTACCCATACGGTCTTGTCCCCAAAAATATAAATCATGAGGTAATTTAAAATAATGAATCATTAAAACTGTAACAGCATCGTCGGAATTTAGAATCGGATAAAATAAAGATGAATAGAACCGAAATGATAATATGAAAATTAATCCCACTAACGAATAAAACAATTTTTTTCTCATACTACTAAATTATTTAACGAATGTACAAATATCAATTTAAATCCCGCAAAATATAATTTCGAAATAACATGGAAGGCAAAGCTTATGGTTATTAAATATGACCTGTTCATATCAAACAAGATTCCGCCATAAATTTAAAAATTATTGATGCACCTTTGATTTGAATTCAAATGAATTATACCCTTTTAATCACTAAATCTAATATCAAATGAAAAACGCATTCAATTTATTGTTATTCCTTATTCTATTTTC
>CAYHCU010000087.1:0-11058 GCA_964355035.1 uncultured Flavobacteriales bacterium
CTTGTCCATGTGATTGTCTTGTCTTACGGGATGTCTGCGGTTATGCCTGCTAACGTTTTGGGGCTACACGAAGTGCGGAATTAAAAAGCACTAAAGTGAATTAACCGAAAAACTTTATTAAATGTACTAAAGGAAATGGCAAATGCAAAAGTTCCGCGCTTCGCGCACCGATAAAAATGCATTTGCAACTTGCACCATGCCCGCATTTTGTGTGAGCCCCTGTTAGGTGCAGTTTTATTTTCTATCTAGTTGTTCCAATTTTTTCAATGTCAATGATTTGATATAGCGGTATTACTCTGTCAAATGAATTAGAATAGCCAAATGAGTTACCATTTTTGTCAGTTTCTTTTAACTTAATTAATACATCTTTTAATTCTTGAACTGTTTGAACATTAAAAACTACTTTAACTTTTTCAAAATGTCTTTGAGAAATCATTCTGTCAAATAATTCAAACCGTCCACGAGTTTTATAAACATAAGTAATCGGAAACCAACGAATGTTGTTTAAACTAGCAATGTACGAACAAAGTAAATCTGCTTCAATTAGAATATCCTTACTAAATTCATTCGGAATCCTTTTTATAATAAAATCAGCCATAGAACTAAAAAAATTCTGTGAATAGGTTTGTTTATAATAGCTATCAAAAATATCAACGTGATTATAAAACGTATCAAATTTTTTAGGTTCTTTTTGACTTTCAAATCTATCTTCAATAAAGTAACTAGAATTTAATATCTCTTCAATTAGTTTGTAGTTTTCATTTTTGAGAGAAATAGCAATAATATATAAAAATAATTCGTGAATCATAAACCTAAAATTATCAAATTCCGAATTTGACCAACTACTTCTATTTTCATCTAATGGTCTTTTGAATTTAGGTAGTTTTTCAAGAAACTTAATTATTATTTCAACATCAAAGCTTATTTCTGTGTTTGAAATCTTGTTAAACATACTAACAAAATCGTTTCGTAAAGTTGAATAACTGTTTAGGTTATCAATTACTTGTTTACCAACTTCATTAATATCTCTACTTTCAAATTTTATAGAATACTCTTTTAAGTTTTCAAGAAACTCTGATAGGAAATCTCTAATTATTGAATTTATTTTATTTGGATTTTTTTCAAGTTGATTATCAAAACTACGTACAATAAATGCTGTTCGGTGCGTTGAAACATCATCTTCAAATATGTAAGTTGGGGCTTTTCCTAATTTTGGTTTAATATAAGCTGGTCTTTCATATATGTTTCTAATTAATTTTTCATAATTGTTTTCAAAATGGTCTATTGAGGAAAGGTCAATGTATATTCTACTTCCTAAATATGTTGGTAAATATTCATTTCCTTCATCGTCTCTTTCTACTACAATTGGAATAAACTTTTCTTGATCCACATTAGAATAAATTTGGGGACTAATTATTTGTGTTTCAGTGCCAACTCCACCACTTCTGTCGTCTGCTTTTTCTGCGTATTTTTTATCAAGAATTAGAAGTACTTTATTAATTTCTGGTGAAGTAACCATAGATTCCATAAATGAATACTTGTCTTGCCCTTCTTTCAAATTCCATTTATCTAAAATCACATCAATACCGTCAGCCATTAGTCTTTCTGCAAGATTAATAACCCACTCTTCGTGTTTTGGTGTTGTCCAACTATATGATATAAATATTTTTTTCTTTTCTGTCATTGCTTAATTTTAGGGGTTTCTCAAATTGCACCTAACGGTTGGCGGTATGAAACGTTGGGGATTGCGGGCGATTTCCTGTCAAGATACAATGAACTTGATGCGGGGTAGAACGCTCGACTAACCACTTGAACCCCAATGTTTTATACCGCATGTTATGCACTGGGCGATTATTCTTTTATGAATGTCTTTCCTATTATTTCATTATCTGTTTTCATTTTCAATTCAAAGAATAATCTCCAAAGGACTGCCTTGAAGATTATTTTTTTTCATTCAGGAAAAGTTAAATCCAATAATTAATAATTATCAGTATTTTACCTGCAGACCAAATGTATAGCTATAAAAGAAATTACCAATTGGTACCCGTGGATGCATATCTCTAATATTATCCCAATGGCAAACAATGTTTACATGACTTGAAGCTTTAAAATAAGCGTTGAATTCGAAAATCCATTGGGGAGAAAGAAAATTGTCATTTGCAGGAAATAAAAAATAGGATACTGAATTGATGTCAATAGTTTGCGTGATACTTGCGGCAATTTTCCAGTAATTATTTAATCCAAAATTGGAAACATACTGGTCTTCCGGATTTGGCGGAATCAATGCTAAGGGTACACCTTGCCAGTTCCATTTTTCCATATCATAGAAAAGTCCCAAACCTGTGAAAAATTTAATTCGTTTAGCATCTCTGTTTTTATTCCATCTGAAAACTAAATCAACACCGTTAATATTTCTGTATTCAAGACCCCACATGGCATTCCACATCAATTTGCAATAAATGTCAGGATATAATCTCCTGTAATTTTTATCACGAAATCCGATTTGCGAACTTCCTTTATTCAATATCCCGGATTGACCGAATATCATCAGAGTATTATTAAATAACCCATACAGGAGCGTGTGGTTTTTAAAGTTATGGTCCAGTTCAAGACTTGTATTCAAATAAAAAGTATTTGTTTGTTGCTTATCTAATGAAATAGCAATCTGTGTTGAAAAATCGATTCTTTTGAAAACGCTATCATAACTAGTGATTCTATCAATAGTTGATATTTGAGCCCAAATAAACTGCGGGCAGAGTAAGATTAATATTACTTGTGCTAATCTGTTTTTCATAATCGTATTTTTAGTTTTTAATTTTAGAATCTTTATTGAATTCACTTTTTTTTATTTTTCAAAAGGATAGTTTTTAACCTTATTAGTTTTTTTATTTCAACAAAGTATCAAACCATTTCTTTCCTTCTAATACTGAGAATTTGAATGTTCCCCGGTGGTCGGCAAGTTTGCCGGCAGAGATTGAAGTAGTCTGCGCACCTCCTATCAACTCCTGATACCCTGATAATAATTTCCCAATGTAGATTGGAATCACTTCATCACTTTCACCATAATAAACATTTATTGGTGTTCGAACACGAAAACGATATGAATTATTATCCTGGACAATTTGCCAGTATCTGGTATCCCCGGTTGAACTGGTTGCAATAAATTCGGGATTCAGAAGGTCAATAAGTTTGCTGGTAGTTTTGGCATAAAATTGTTCAAAAGTAATCTTATTTTGATAAAAATCTAAGGATGCTTGTTGGTATTCAGGTTTAATAGCTGTTTGCACCAATCCTGGTAATTTATAATATTCTGCGTATGAATTTAATTGTGTAGCTATTACGCCGGGTATCCAAAAAGCGTCTGTTGCTTGTGGTGCATGTATTATGCGATTAATAATGGCATACCAGTCAATGGGAGGGCAGGCTATTGAAACTGCTTTAACTTTAACATTTAAGCTTTCCAACTTTTTCAGAAACTGTAGTGTTGACCAGCTTCCTAATGACCAACCACAAAGAAAAAGGGGACCCTGCTGAGTATTAAGAGCTTTACAAACATCCTTTGAAGCAAACAACATATCATAGCATGCCTGTTGAGTGCTTTCGGGCACCAGATAACTGTCGGCTTCTGTTGATGAACCCTTGCCAAAGTAGTCAGGGCAAATAACAATATATCCCTGTGCGGCAAATTGCGCCACTATCAATCGTGTTTCCATAGATTCTTCAGGAAAAGAAGGAACTCCTGTTTTCGTAAATACGGTTCCATGTTGATAAGAAACAACAGGCATGCTGTCTTTCCCTGTTACTGGTATTGCAACCAAACCCGAGGCAATCGTGGGTTTATTACTAAATTCCGGAATTACGGAATTATAAATGACCCGATAAAGTTTTACTTCATATTTCGCAGGAGTGTAGGTGACCTGAAATTCGGAAAAACCCGATGCCTCAGTGGTGAGAATACTGTCTAAGCGAGCAATGCTATAAGTGCTTATGTATTGGTATTTTACTCCGCTGGAGATAATTGTATAATCTGTAGTTGTCTGTGCTGTTAACTGTGTGAATATTGTGGTTAAAATAAGCACAATCATAAGGAACATTCTTCTTTTTTTCATAATAATTTAATTTTAATTAATTTGTATTAATATTTAAAGTGTTGTATAAGAAAACGCTATTGTTTATTGACGCTATTTTACAACGGTTGCGATTCTTGACCTCACAGGAATATTGTTTGAGTTAAGTCCCGGTTTCTGCCCATGTAAATCAAAATTAAGTTTCACCTGAGGTCTGAATATTAAGCAATGCGTAGAACCGCCAAAATGGAACATGCCCAACTGATCGCCCTTATTCACATGCTGCCCTACCAAAACGGTTGCATCGCAGGTTGACACTTCGGCCATACCAACAAACATCACGCACATTAAACCAATATCGGGGTTATCAGCCTGAATAAAAATCAGCGCTCTTGTTGCTACTTCTGTAATAAAAGCCTGAGATTCGTTAGGTCCGGACGGATCATACTTTTCTAACAAATTTTCAGCATAGTAAGTCCCATCAATAATACGGATTTTTACAATTTTACCAGCGACAGGACTATGCCAGCGATGGTAGCTCAAGGCACTTAAAAAAGCCTGATAAATAGTACCGCCTGCAAATTGTTGTGCTAATGAATCACCTGCCAGCATAAAATCAAGTGAATAGGGTTGTGCTTTAAGCCAAAATTTATCGTTGCTTTTTACATTTTGTGCTAATCTGTAGGGCGCCGATTCGCAAGCATTTGCAATTACAGTACTGTCATCGGGGCTTGCAACCGGCCGCAGACTATCCTTAAATTCTCTGGTGAAAAAATTGTCCCATGATGTAAATCCATAATATGGCAGTTCGGGATTGCATTTAAATTCTTTGGTAAAATTGGGCATAGCTTCCAGAGCATCCTTACCAAACCATCCTTTATGGGGGTCGGCACTTAATACATAACGGGAGTCGGCAGAATTTAAAAATTTTGCCCATTCATTAAGTATTTTTTTCAACTGACGGTTTACTTTTTCGTTTGTAAAAGCAGCAAATCCGGCTTGTGTACCCATGAGCCAATCGAAAATGGCATTGATAGGAAAGCCTACAAGCCCGGTTTTATTAAATACCGGGGCGGTTGTAAGTATTTGGTTGATTAGCTGCAGCATGTGCTTATAGTCCCTCACTTGAGGTTTTCCTGTGGGATCATTATGGTACAGTGGCTTGTGGGGAAGCTGTGAAAACATCTGATTAAAAAGCATATATAGTATTGGGTCACCCTCAATTGAATCCTTAAACTCCTGCATTACAGGAAGCAATGGAGCTTTTTTCAAATCCGTTTCTACAATAAGATTTTTCATCCATTTATCCATAAATAATTTATCGGATGGAAGCCATTTTCCAACCCTGAATGGTGCAGACACTGTGTCAGTGCTCTTTGTTGTGTCTTTTTGAGCAAATAAATTGAATGAAATAAGTATCAGGCAGAATAATGACAGAACTGGTTTTTTCATATTTTTTTAATTAATTTTTTTATAAATTTTAAGGTTTGGATTTATCTGTACTCAGTTTAAATGCTGTCATGTTTAATTACGCTAAACTGTTTATCACAAACATTTTTGCCCGCTTACCGAAAAAGCCCTTCTTTTTTTTATTTCTTTTTAACTACCTGCTATGCGTTTGCGCTTTTCTTTTACTAATCCAAATTGTATTCTTTTTTCAATGCTTCAATTAATTTATCAGCAATTTTCAACTGCGCCTGGTATTCGATAGATGAGCGAAAACGGAAGCTCATATTCATTGCTATCAGGTTAATAAATTTGTCGGTTGTATCTTTGTTATCAATTCTAATGTACATGTCATGTGTAACAGATTTATTAAACCTCATATCGGTAATGACTTCCTGATTCATGATATTGAAATTCATATTGGCAAGAATCCATGTCCCTTTATCTTCAACTTCATCCCTGTATTCCGTTTTCCTCAGTTGCACATCGTACGAATTAATTATATTTACTATTGACTGGTCGAAGTAGCGCAATGTGCCCGAAGCTTTCATTTGAGAATAGGTGCCGTCAGTTGACATGAAAGGAAGTGAAGTTAGCATGGGCAACATGTTAGTATAAAAACTTGTGTCGTTCCATGTAGAGCGTGGAGTATGCAAAATTGCAAGAATGCTGTCGGCAGCGCTCATTTTTTTATTGCTAAAGGCAATGAGTGAATGCAATGAAGCTGTGTCGCTTTTAATATCTTCAAGCAGAGACTGAGCAAGGATTTTGGCATTTTTATTCTCAGTATAGTGTTCTCTTATGTTTTCGGCAATAAAGCCCATTGTTACTGCAAGAAATATCATAAGGAATTCAAGAAGGTATTCTTTCCAGTGTGTTTTTTTGTGAATAAGGTCGGGAATGTGATGTTCTCGCATATTATTTTTTTTTCATTTTTTATTTATTTAACCCTTATTTAGCTACTACCATTTTTTTTATAATGAACTCTATCGGACGGGGCTATGCTAATTAACTGCCGGCTTTTATTTTTAAATACATTTATATCGTCCGGTATGAATAATCTTTTTCAGTTGAAAGTCGTAATATACTTCTTCAGTGTATCCATTAAATTCCATTGGTACTGCCTCACATTTGGGAAGTTTTAATTCTTTCACTCTTTTCTCTGTTAGTATTAATGCAAAATTACTTTTGTCAGGATGTTGTACAACGCTGTCAAGGCAGGATTCACATATAGAAATAGAATCAATTATTTTTTCCTGTTTCAAGTCGTAAAAGTATTCTAATCTTGTTACAGAAGTTCCAAAATCAAATAGAACAACATTGTTTTCAACTTTAGCAAAATAAACACATTGAAGTTGATTCGGGATATGAAGAGTTTTCTTTGTTTTCTGGTTTGTAATTTTAACCGTGTACCTGTAACAGTCTTTGTTTAGAGTCATCGAAATTAAGAAGTCTCCATAAGTTTTGTCAATAGTGTCTTGAATCTCGTATTCATTAGTAGTTACCGTCCCACCGGTTGTTTGAGATTTAGAAACCATAAATGAAAATGTCAAAATTATTAGAATGATGTTTCTCATAGTTTTTTAGTCAGCATTTCGTTAGTTTTTACTCATTTTCAGCTCATAATAAATTGTCGTTTAAAAAAAATCTACCACTTAGCGATAATTACACCATTCATCAAACTCAGTTTATTGGAATATAATCAAATAGTTTTAATCCTTCAAACAACGTGCTGAATTACCACCCCCTGTATGCCAATCACAGTCCGCGCTCAATGCTGAATGAAAGTAACTCAATTCGCGATTCCATGCACAGTTCGCATCATGCGTTGCAGAATACCACCAGCCGCTGCCTTCAATGTCATTGAACGTACCATCATCGTAACGGTAACCGCCCGGAACGGCTGTAAAACCGCTGCTGTTTGTTGCCCCTTCGTTTGGGGTTTTCCAATGTGTTGTGCCAGATTCTTTAAGGCTTCCACCTGCAACAGTTGAACCTCCAAGGAAGTTTGTAAGAATGTACCATTCATTATTACTGGGCAAATGCCAACCAGTAGGGCATAGGCCTTGCACTCCACTAGGAACAAGATTACTTGAAGTTGCACCGTTCATTAAAGTTGGCCAATCATAAAGTCTTCCATAAGTAGTACAATTACCAGGAAGATTATCATAGCACCACCCGCCAAGACCAATATTAAGGTTTTTCGCCATCCAACACTGGCTTCCAATAGTAACTACAGGGTAAACCTGACCATCTCTGCTGTCGGTAAAAGAAGTAGGGCAAGTACCATTAAGGAAATTGATATAAACATCACTTGTAGAAGTATCACAAGGCGTCCTTACATTCCATCTTAAAATATATGAGCCGGGACAGCTTACGGTAAAAGTACTTACAGGGCTGTTGGCATTACCAAAAGTACCACCTGCGCCTGCAACTATTGTCCACAAGCCATTGCCATAAGGCGGCACATTACCATTAACAACATTTGCAGCGAGGGTAGTGGTGAAAATACCAACTGGAATATTCTGCATTGTACCAGCATTAGCTGGTGTTGCTAAAGGTGTACAGGTTCCGCATAAGGAATACCAGGTAGTACCACTAAATACGTTAAGGCAGTTAGTGGTTAAATTGAACACCTGCATTGCTGAAGTATGTGGTAATGTGTCAATTTCTGATTGGGTAAATGCAGGCAATGAATAACTTGAAATCCAGCTTAAATTACCTGAGCCATCATTTTTCAACAGCGAATTTGCTACACCTTGCGACGATGGGAAGTTTGTTGTTACGTTATTTATTTTTGTAACATTTCCTGTTGAATTTATTTGAAACTGACTTGCAGCGCCCACAGAAAACATGGATAAAGGGCTTGTAGTGCCAAGTCCTACTTTACCGGAAGAAAAATCTCCATAAATCAAAGGGGGGTCGGTTTCGCTGTTGGCAATATAAAGTTTATTGGAGCCTGTTTCATTAAACCCGGCCTTGCGGCCGATAAAAACATTGGAAGAACCGATGGTGTTCGAGTAACCTGCACGGTATCCAATAGAAGTATTATCCAATCCTGTGATGTTTGAAAACAGCGCATCGTTGCCAAAGGCAGTATTATTATCTCCTGTAGTGTTTGAAAACAGCGCATTAACGCCACTGGCAGTATTAAACTTTCCTGTTGTGGTTTTAAATAGCGCATTAACGCCAATGGCAGTATTTTGATCACCTGTAGTGTTATAATACAGGGACCAGGGTCCACTGGCAGTATTAAACTTTCCTGTAGTGTTAAAATACAGCGCATTAAAGCCACTTGCAGTATTACCTTCTCCTGTAGTGTTAAAATATAGCGCATTAAAGCCACTGGCAGTATTTTGAGCCCCTGTAGTATTTGAATAAAGCGCATTATAGCCATACCCGGTGCTATTAGATGAAGTATTCACGTTCCCTGCTTTATATCCGAAAAAGGTTGGTCCGTCGGAATCTATTCTTCCGGCTTTTTCATTGTTTACTCTTATGTTAAAAGGAATGTTATCGGTAGTGCCAATGAAGTTTGTGCCATCAACGGTTGCGGCATTTCCTATCCGCGACCAGGCAGTGAGCGCTCCATCAGCGCCTGTAACTCCTGTGGCGCCAGTAACTCCAGTGGCGCCAGTAGCTCCTGTGGGTCCGGCAACAGTTGAAGCAGCGCCGGTTGCGCCCGTAGCTCCTACAGGCCCAATTGCCTGAACCCATTTCACGCTGTTGAAATACCAAAACCCGGTAGTATCATTCGTCTGATATACCAATAATCCGTTAGCAGGGGTTGATATTAATAGTTTTTCTGCTTTTGTCATTCGGGGAATAAGTATGCCCTTGTTCGAGCTGCTCACATCAAGTATTGCCGATGTGTCGGCAGCGGCATTTGTTGTGTTAATGGATATGCCCTGTGTAAAAGCAATATTAATTGCCATTACACTAGCTAATGCAAATAATATTGCTTTTTTCATTTTTTTCATTTTTTATTTCAACAAAGTATCAAAATACTTCTTTCCTTCTAATACAGAGAATTTGAATGTTCCCCGGTGGTCGGCAAGTTTGCCTGCAGAGATAGCAGTGGTTTTAGCGCCTCCTATTAATTCTTGATACCCTGATGGCAATGTACCGATATAGATTGGAATCACTTCATCACTCTCACCATAATACATATTTATAGGTGTTGTACTTCGAAAACGATATGAATTATTGTCCTGAAGAATTTGGAAGAATCTGGTATCCCCGGTCGAGCTGGCTGCGATAAACTCAGGCTTTAAAAATTTTAATAAGGTTGTGGTAGTTTTGGTATAGAATTCCATAAAAGTTATCTTGTTTTGATAAAAATCCAGGGCTGCCTTCTGGTATTCAGGCTTTATTGCCGATTGCATCAATCCGGGCAATTTATAGTATTCCTCATAAGCGTTTAATTGGTATGCCAACACACCGGGTAACCAGGTAGCATCGGTAGCTTTGGGAGCATGCAACCAACTATTGGTAAGAGCATAAATGTCGGTGGGTGTACAAGCTATTGAAACAGCTTTAACTTTAACATCCAGGCTTTCCAGCTTTTTAAGGAAATTCAGCGTTGCCCAACTTCCCGCTGACCAGCCAGTAAGGAAAAGAGTTCCCTGCTTAACATTGAGTGCTTTACAAACATCTTTTGAAGCTAATAACATGTCATAACATGCTTGATTACCGCTTTCCTTTACCTGGTAACTGTCAGGTTCAGTAGATTGACCCTCGCCAAAGTAGTCAGGAAAAACTATCATATATCCCTGACCGGCAAACTGTGCTATCATAAGACGTGTTTCGCCTGAACGTTCCGGATTGGAGGGTGCATCATCCTTACTGAAAATGGTACCATGCTGATAAGAAACAACAGGCATACTGTCTTTACCTGTTACGGGTATTGCAATCAAACCAGAGGCAACCGTGGGTTTGTTATTTAATTCCGGAATTACAGAATTATAAATGACCCGATAGAGTTTCACAGCATATTTAGCCGGCGGAAAGGTGACCTGAAAATCGCAAAACTTCGCTGCATCAATGGTAAGAATACTGTCTAACCGTGCGACACTATAAGTGCCATAGTACTGGTATTTTACTCCGGTAGAGATAATTGTGTAATCTTTTGTTGTCTGCGCAAAGCTAAGATTAGAGCTGAATGATACTGTAATCATCATAAACAGCGAAAGCATCAAGGCTCTCAAGCTGTTTATGGAGTTGTTGTTTTTTTTTGTTTGCATTAATTTTTTCATACTTGTTTTTTTTAAAAATTATTTATTATTTTGATTGCTGAGTTCAAGTCACAAATGCAACTTTTTGGTTTTGCAATTTTATAGAAACTATTCACAAGGTGTTAATTTATTGTTGTTTATTTTACTTTCAATTATAAAGATTCATCATGTTGTTTATGGCTATCAAGAACTGTAAAATATTTTCTTTGGCGGTTCTTGTGTTTGTCTGCTGTGTCGTTTTTTCTTCGCCTTGTGCATAACGTCAGAGTGTGAAAAAACCTATCCACATTCCGGTTGGTAAAACTTGCTAT
>CAYHCU010000088.1:0-10968 GCA_964355035.1 uncultured Flavobacteriales bacterium
CTTTTTTTATACCCGGAATGTTGGTCAACACACTCAAACTCCACACTCAAACTGTCTTCATCAAGAATTACAAAAGCATTATCGAGTTGGTCAACACACTCAAACTCCACACTCAAACTGTATTTGCTGGTGTGCACGGACATTCACACTTTTTTTATGCCCAAAACGGTTGTTATCACACTCGCACTCCACACTCAAACTGTATTTGCTGGTGTGCACGGACATTCACACTTTTTTCATGCCCTGAATGTTTGTCTCCACATTCACACTCCACACTCAAACTGTCTTTCAAAAGTCAGTTTATGAGTAATTTACACGTATCAGTCTTTTGCAAATTACACCATTACAAGTGACTTACTTTTACTCCTTCTTTTTTCCAAGAATCTGTTTATAACACTCTAACAACATGAAATTCAACTTTTTAGTCATATATTGCATGAATTTTCAATAAATATTTTTGCATTTTACACCCTTTTGTACTATTTTTGTCGTAGAATGGCAAAACAATGTCAAAGGTAACAGAACTAAAGAAACACCTCAAACGCGGGGAAGTCTATCGACGCTCTGATCTTACTCAATGGTCAAATGCAGTGGACCGTCATGTTGTTGCACTTGTAAAGGACGGAACTTTACAAAAGCTCTCAGCAGGTCTTTATTATTACCCAAACGAAAGTGTTTTTGGAATTACACCGCCGGACGAATTAACACTGGTTCGTAGTTTTTTGAAAGACGATTATTTCCTTATAACTTCTCCTAATGATTTTAACAGTCTAGGAGTTGGTACAACTCAATTATATAATTCACGTGTTGTTTATAACCACAAGCGACATGGAGAATTTAAACTTGGCGGCAGAACATTTATGTTCTTTTCAAAGCATCGCTTTCCTAAAAAAGCTACTCCCGAATTTTTACTTGTTGACCTAGTAAGCAACCTAGATAAATTGGCAGAAGACACCGAACTTGTGCTAAAGAATGTTTCAACAAAATTAAAAACCATGGACCTTAAAAAATTGAAACAAGCGGTACAAAAATTCGGAAGTGCGCGTGCGAAATCAGTTTTAACTCCTCTCATCCAACAATCCGAAGTTCAACATGCCAATTGATTATTTGCATAATCACAAAGAGTTTTCAAGCCTCTTAAATATTCTCGAAGAAGAGACACGAATTATTCCGCAACTAATAGAGAAAGACTATTGGATAATGCATGTGCTGTATGGCCTCAAGAAGCAGGGCTTTGAGTTTGAACTAAAAGGAGGAACATCGCTTTCCAAAGGATATAAAATAATTGATCGATTTTCGGAGGACATTGACATTCATATAAAACCATCCGCTGAACTAACAGTTGAAACAAACCCCAAAAAGGCAAAACCAAATCATGTAAAATCACGGAAGGATTACTATGATTGGCTTGCAGAAAATATCAAGATTGACGGTATTGTTTCAGTTGAAAGAGATGAAGCATTTGACAACAAAAAAACATACAATAGCGGCGGGATTCGTTTAAAATATCCAAGGGTTACATCCCCCGTTAGCGATATGAAGGATGGAATTTTATTGGAATTAGGTTTCGACACTGTTACGCCCAACAATCCTCTAACAATTAGTTCGTGGGCAATTGATAAAGCAAGCGAAACGAAGAATGTTGAGATAAAAGATAACAGAGCAATAGATGTGTTGTGTTATAGTCCCAGCTATACATTCGTTGAAAAGTTACAGACGATTGTTACCAAATTCCGCAAGGAAGAAGAGGGCGGAATAGAACTTCCTAACTTAATGCGCCAGTATTATGATTTATACTCCCTCCTAAGCATTGAAGAAGTCAGAAACTTTATAGGTACTCAAGAATATCTTGATCACAAAGAAGCTAGATTATCGGATGCCGATCTAAAAGTACCTATTGCTGAGAATGAAGCCTTCAGACTTTCAAATGTTGAACTACGATCAAAATTTATAAAGCGCTATAAAGCTACTTCCAAACTTTACTACAAAGATCAGCCAGAATTCGAAACTTTACTAACTAGAATTCACGAATTCCTAAATAGATTCTGATTTATTTGCAGTGCTTGAAATTTATACCTCTAATAAATACCAATAAAATACTATCTGGTTAATACATAAGTCAAATTATTCCCCACATAAGATATGTTCAGCCTTAAATTTAATAGCCAAAAAAACGCGCTCCAAACTGAAGCGCGTTCCTTTATAAATTATTCGATCAAAATCCCAAATATCACTTCACCGGAAACCCTCTTTTCTTCATCAACGCTTTCGTATCGGCATTTCTTCCGCGGAAATTTCTAAATCCAATTTCCGGATCGATTGTATTTCCAACTGAAAAAATGTTTTTAGTAAGACTAGAAGCTACTGCTTTGTCATACGGTCCGTTTGCTTCGGTAAATGCGCTGTAAGCATCTGCTGTAAGAACATCAGCCCAAAGGTAGCTATAGTAACCTGCAGAGTAAGAATCGGAACTGAAGATGTGCGCAAACTGAGGTGTACGGTGACGCATTACAATTTCCGAAGGCATGTTCAACTCTTTCAATGTTTCTTTTTCAAATTTATCAGGATCAATATTATCTTGTTCACTAGTGTGAAGCTTCATATCAATCAGTGCGCTGGAAAGAAACTCGGTCGTCGCAAAACCTTCATTGAAGGTTGAAGCCTTTTCAATGCGCTCAACAAGTGTTTTAGGAATTGGAGCTCCTGTTTTATAATGCATAGCGAATTTATTCAACACTTCGGGAGTCGATAACCAATGCTCCAGTAATTGCGAAGGGAATTCAACGTAATCACGCACAACATTTGTTCCCGATAATGACGGATAAGTAACATTTGATGAAAGTCCGTGCAATGCATGACCGAATTCATGGAACAACGTACTTGCATCATCCCATGAAATCAAGACAGGCTCACCTGCATTTCCTTTTATAAAATTGGAATTATTGGAAACGATTGTTGTAACACTTCCATCCATATTTTGCTGATTCCTGAAAGCATTCATCCAAGCACCGGAGCGTTTTCCTTTTCTCGCATAAGCATCAAAGTACCATAAGCCAATGTGTTTTCCTGTTGTCTTATCTTTTACTTCCCAAACACGTACATCAGGATGAAAAACCGGTATATTATTCAATGGCGTAAATGAAAAATTAAATAATTCTCCTGCCACCCAAAACATTCCTTCACGTAATTTTTCAAGTTGGAGGTATTCCTTTACTACATTCTGATCAAGATCGTATTTTTCTTTGCGAACTTTCTCGGCATAGAAACGATAGTCCCAAGGTTCGATTTTGATCTTAGCTCCTTCTTTATCTGCCACTGCCTGCATGTCTGCAACTTCTTCCTTCACTCTCGCTATTGCTGCCGGCCAAACTGATTGCATGAGTTCCATTGCACGCTCAGGAGTTTTAGCCATTGAATTCTGAAGACGCCATTCAGCATGATTTTTAAATCCTAAAAGATGCGCGCGTTCTTTTCTGAGATTTAAAATCTGTGTTATTATTTTATTGTTGTCATGTTCATCGCCATTGTCGCCGCGGTTGACAAACATTGTCCAAACTTTTTCACGTAACATACGATTCTCCGAATAAGTAAGAAAAGGTTCAACCGATGAACGGGTGTTTGAAACCACCCATGAACCATCAAGCTTTCTGTCTTTTGCTGCATTTGCATATCCGTTTTTTATTGATGAAGATAACCCTGCAAGATCTGTTTCAGCTTTGATTACAACCATTCCGTTCGACTCATCAGCAAGAAGATTCTGTCCGAACTTTGTAAACAGAGATGCAAGTTCCTGGTTGATCTTTGACATTTTTTGTTTTGCATCACCGGTTAGCTTTGCACCAGCACTTATAAAATAGGTGTAATCACTCCAAACCAAACGTTGCTGCTCAGGTGTCAGCTTGCTAGTTTCTCTTACATTGTAAACCTGCTCTATCCGTTTAAATAATTTTTCGTTTTGAACTATCTTGTCATCGAATTCAGAAAGTTTTGGAGCCATTTCTGTTTCCACTTTTTGAAATTCTTCATCGTTCATGGATGAACTCCAAATGCCGAACATCGTTTGAACGCGGTCATACATTTGTCCACTGCGTTCCAATGCAGCAATAGTATTCTCGAATGAAGGCGCTTCAGAGTTGTTTGCAATCTTTTCAATCTCTGCTAATTTTTCAGCCATTGCCATTTCAAGTGCAGGCTTGAATTCTGAAACTTTTACTTTATCAAGTGGCGGAATTCCACCAAAATCTCCCATCCATTTTTTTGTAATGGGACTAGCTTCGACTGTTACAGTTTCCTCAACTGAAATCATGGAATTTAAAGTAACAGGTATGGCAATTGCAAACACTGCAATTCCCAAGGTATAGAGTAATCGTTTTCTGTTCATTGTGTTGGATTTTATGACGGTAAAGTAGTTGTTTTTTTCGACTTTTAATAAAAATTAATAGGTTTTAACAAATTGACGAGGAATAGAAAGATACAGACACTTGAGGTAAATTTAAAATTACTGTTTCAATCCGATCTAATCCCACTTAAATAAACCTGCTTACTTTCCACAACTTTCAAAGTTGAATCAAAATAGAAAACGAAATATTGGCATTCTGAATTTCGTTCAGTATTATTACAAGGAAGTGAAACAAGGTAATTCATAGAATATCGAAATCGGTACCGCGAATTGAACTCATGTGTTTCGGTCGGCTTTCCAAATAAATCAGATATGTTTTTTTGATATAAGTTAATAAAACAAGAATCATATACTGAATCCAATCGATTCACAAACGTATTATTTGTTCGATAAAACAAATTATCGTTACTAATCTTCCAATTTCCCTTAATCTCAAAATGTAATTGATCAAGGCAACTGTTGTTGTTGCCTTGCCTAACAACACTATTACTTGTTGAGCATGAAGCTAAGAAAAGAATAGAAAGAATGAATACTCTCATTGTATTAATATTTTTCCAGCATAATTCCTAATTTACTTGAATTGAGTAAAGTTGGACACTAAGTTTATATTTTCTTTAAATTAGCTTAAAATACGTCACAAAGAAACATTGTATTGCACAAAAATTTCTTTAATGCCTAATCAATCTCCTTAAGCACATAACTCGTACTTCGACTTCCTCCCGCTTCCTTAACAAGAACTCCTTGTAAAATTAAATTCTGCAAATCTCTTAATGCAGTATCAGAAGAACACTTTGCAATCTTTGCATACTTAGTTGAAGTAAGCTTGCCTTCAAAGTTGTCTAACATTTTATTTATGATTAGTTCTTGACGGTCATTTATTTTTTTAGTCGCAAATAGTTTCCAATAATTTGCTTTCGTCAATACTTTAGCTAATACAATATCAGAATAAATTATAGCTCTGTCTAAACAATTTAAAAACCATTCAAGCCATTCAGTAATATCAAGAGTTCCTTTTTGTGTCTTCTCTAATATTTCATAATATGCTTTTCTTTCTATCCGTATTTGTGCCGACATACTATAAAAGCGTTGAACAATTCCATCGGCTCTTGCAAGTTGCATATCTGCAATTGTTCTTGCCAGACGACCATTACCATCTTCAAAAGGATGGATCGTAAGAAACCATAAATGTGCAATTGCTGCTTTTAGCACGGGATCAATTTCAGTCTGTGCATTGAACCACTTTAAAAATCTCGACATCTCTTTTGGAACCTTTTCATCTGCAGGTGCTTCGTAATGCACTTTCTCTCTTCCCATTGCACCTGAAATAACTTGCATTGGCTCGCCGGTATTCCGCCACTTCCCTACATTAATTTTTCTAAGTCCAATTCTTCCGGTTGGAAATATTGCAGCGTGCCAATTGAATAACCGATCTTCTGTTATTGGGAACTTATATCCTTGTGTGGCATCTAGCATTACTTCAATCACTCCTTCAACGTTTCTATCGCTTGGGATAATTCCTGCAACATCTAACCCTAACCGTCTTGCAAGAGACGAACGAACCTGCTCTGCATCTAAAATTTCACCTTCTATTTCATTAGATTTTATGGCTTCTAAGGTCATGGTCTCAAGCATGGCCTCAGACTGTAACGTGAAGCCAAGACTCTCCATTTTACCTATGAGTCTTCCTTGCTTATTCCTGGTTGATGAGAGCAAATTGATTAGCTTTTCCTGATCCCAATAGAATTCCGGCCAATCTTTTTGTTGATGGATATACATTTTTCTCCGCAATTTATGCGGTGAATATACAACATATTTACCGCATATGTCAAGTTATTCCCTGCACATTCTGCGGAGAATAACCCCTTATTCGCCGCAAACACCAAAATATCTCTAAAAAACCACAAATCAACTGTATTGACATACCATTTACAAGCTACGAATCACTACTCTCGAATCACGATCAACGATCCACGAATAGATTTTCGTCCTATCCCTAAATAAGTTACCTTCGCGCCATCAATCAGTAAAAGCATACCGTTCAGCTAAGTTATTAGTTTGCAGTATATTAGATAAAGGCTGAATAAAGATTAACACCATGTCAACAGTAGTAGGAATTGTAGGAAGACCAAATGTCGGGAAATCGACACTTTTTAATCGTTTAACAGAAACCCGATCGGCAATTGTCGACGAACAAAGTGGGGTGACCCGCGATCGTCATTATGGCCACGCTGAATGGGTTGGAAAACAATTTTCGGTAATTGATACCGGCGGTTATGTGCGCGGATCAGATGATGAGTTTGAAGACATGATCCGTGAACAAGTGGAATTTGCTGTTGAAGAATCTGATATTTTGCTTTTTGTGGTAGATGTCGAAATGGGGATTACTGATCTCGATGATGCTGTTGCAAAAATGATTCGCAAGAGCGGAAAGAAAGCTTTTGTCGTTGCTAACAAAGTTGATAATCCACAGCGTATCGCTCAGTCTGCTGTTTTCTATAAATTCGGTTTAGGCGAACCTTTCTGTATTTCTTCTATCAATGGAAGTGGCACCGGAGAATTGTTAGACGCTTTGGTCGAAGTACTACCAAAAGAATTTGTTGACGAAACTGCAGGCTTGCCACGCTTTGCAATCATCGGTCAGCCGAATGTTGGAAAATCCTCATTGCTCAATATGCTGATCGGTGAAAATCGCAGCATCGTTACACCCATGTCGGGAACAACACGCGATCCTGTTCATCAACGTTATTCAAAATACGGCCATGACTTTGTATTGGTCGATACAGCAGGTGTAAGAAGAAAAGCAAGAGTCCACGAGGACCTTGAATTCTACTCCGTCCTTCGTGCTATTCGTGCCATTGAAGAAGCAGATGTTTGTCTGATGATGATCGATGCAACGAATGGACTTACTGCTCAGGACTTAGCTATATTTCGTTTGGTTGAAAAAAATAATAAAGGCGTCGTATTTATTGTGAATAAATGGGATTTGATTGAAGACAAAAACAATTCATCTACAAAAGATTTTACTGATAAAATTCTTGCCAAGACTGCACCATTCACAAATATACCTGTTCTCTTTACGTCGGTACATGAAAAGCAACGTGTATTCAGAGCATTGGAAGTAGCAGTTCAGGTTTATGAAAACAGAGCAAAGAAAATTAAAACTTCAGAGTTGAATGATTTCTTTTTACCGTTGATCGAGAATTACCCTCCACCAACAGTGAAAGGAAAATATGTAAAAGTAAAATACGTAACTCAACTTCCGACTGCAACTCCACAGTTTGCCTTTTTCTGTAACCTTCCTCAGTACCTGAACGAATCGTATGCGCGTTTTCTGGAAAACAAACTCAGAGACAAATATGATTTCACAGGAGCTCCTGTCAATATTTATTTCCGGGCGAAGTAATCAATCACCAATTAAAAATAATTTACGAATACAACTCAAACGGTCTCATAGTATAGCGGATATTATGTAGGTTTCCGAAACCTAAGATCCAGGTTCGATTCCTGGTGAGACCACTCTTTTTGGTGAGTCGTTTTTCGAAATTCGAAATTCGAACACTACCTTACCAAATTCACATGTCCCTTGAACTCCCGCTTCTCTCCTTTTTCATCGGTAGCAACTGTTTCTCTTCAAACGAACTCAAAAAAATGTTTTACAATGATTTATTAAACATTGTCATATAGGTTGTACCAGCATCTCCCCAATTCAGGTCAGAATGCCGCTTGAATGCGAAATAATTTCTGAGTACTTCTTTAAATCAATTTAACATCGCCCATCACGGTTATTTAACTACTTCGAAATTTTCCCTCACCTTTCTTCTCATCACGCTTAGCAAAATCACAGGTCGCTCCTACGGAGCTAAACTTTGAATTACCCTTTTTTCTACAAACAGTTTGCTCCTACGGAGCATAAATAATTCATCCAACTAACAACATAAAAGAATTCCGGACAGAAAACCTTTTTGCAGAAATATACAGTGACTGGAAAAACATTCCCATAGAGAAGCCTTATTTGTTGAAATATACAGTGACCGGAATAGCATTCCCATAGAGAAGTCCTGTTTGTTGATAGATATAGCGCAGTCCCATAGGGACGTCCTGTTCGTAGATAATAAACAGCAAACGTAACAGCAGCTCCGTAGGAGCGACCTAGACAATTCCTACATATCTAAAAATGCCCTCAAGGTGTGAAAGAATTTTAGAAAAAATATTGAAATGGTTTACAATAATTTAAAAATCTATATTAAGTATCGCTAACCAGCATCTCCCCAGTTCAGGTCAGAATGACGCTTGAATACAAAATAATTTTTAATGCTTCTTTAATTCCGCTTAACATTCTGCCCATCACGGTGATTGGTAAGTGGCGATTAGTGAGTGGTTGGCAAGTAGTGATTGGGGAGTAGTGATTGGGGAGCAAAAAAAAGCCTCCCGAAATCGGAAGGCTTTTTCTATCGAAATTCTTAACTAGAACTCCCACATATCGTGTTCAAAGTTGGTGATATCTTGCTTGATTCTTTCAGACTCTAGAAGAGCACTCAAACCTTGTTTATAATCTTCAATTCGTCGATCGTAAACGTTTGCTTCTTTGTAAACGTAGCTTCCGAATAAACGTTTTTGGAAGATATCATCGAAGGTGCGACGTTCAGCATCATTTTCACGATTGAAGACTTCACTTACAGCGAATAGTTTACGAGCTTCAGGATAGTATATCCAAAAAAGAGGGATTTTTATATTCCCTTCACGAACCGCCCCTGTTTCATCAACTGCATAAATAAGTGGAGCCATACCAATAATACGGACATCAATTACAGAGCGTTGTTTATCGAAGAACCAATCTTCTTTTACACGAAATCCAATTACTTTATCACGCGAAAATTCACGGGCAATAATAGTATCATATTCGTCGTAAGGAGGATCCGGTCTTTGCATTTTAACAGTATCGGTACGAGCACCACCACGACCTTCAATTTCTTTTACTGTCAAAGGTTTTGTGAACTCGTCATCCTCAAAAGAGTAAGGAGTAAGTGAGCCTTCAGCAATAGCATCCATCACTACATCCATTAGATTTTTACGATCTTTTGTTTGTTTGGTTGAGGGATATTTCAAGGGCAGGTTAATCTTTTCTTGTAGGTCGATTACTCTCCATATGCGCTTTGACCACATTACATCGGCCTCACGTAAATAAGGATACGGAATTACCTGACGCGTCATTGCAGTTTCTTTTACATAAACTGCATCGAGCACATCTTGTGCTTGTGAGAAGGTTGCAGTGCCAAGCATTGCAAACATGATCACAAATAAGATTCTGGCTTTCATGACTCCTGTTTTAATTTATTATTGAATTGTAAATGCCATTGGCGAAAGACTACGTGTAGACTGGTCTGCACCGGTAGCCATTTTAGCTTTAATGTATTCTACGAAAACCTTGTCACCGGCGCGCAGTTTTGCAATTGCATCGCGCATTTGTTGGGTTAATTGATTATTCGTTGATTCGTATTCGATGAGATCTTTACCTTTTGCGAAGATGGACATTTTGAATCCGGTTATTTTAAAGAATAATTCAAAATCAAAATTCTCTAACTGAGGAATTAGTGTACCTGCAGCAAGAAGACTTTTATTAATTGGTCCACCTTTACTATTTGATACTGTAGCAACAGGATCAGGGACACGTTTAACACGATATTTAAATTCGCCCATAGGAAGAACTTTACCACCAATCTCAGCAGAGACATTGATTTTCGATTCGCCAACAGTTGTAACGGTAGCAATAAAATGGCCTCCGCCGGCAGCTGAATTTGGTTTAAGAGTACCACCTGAACCCGAAATTGAAGGCTTTACTTTATCATTAGACACTCCCGGAACAGAAATCGCCATAGGGTTATCAACACCAATATAAAGAACATTCATTTTTTCTGCAGCAACAACAGAACTAGGTTTTTGAGCTACATAAGAAGCGGAGAAATTATAGCCTTCATAAGTGCCATCCGGTTTTTTAACACGAATCACACCATTCCATTTCTTCTCACCTTCTGAACCCGGACGATCAGTGAATTTTGCATATCCACCTTCCACAGGAAGAGCAGTAGCACTACCACCTACTTTATCGTGTTTCAAAGAATCCCATACAGCACCGATAAATACTTCGGGTACCATGGTAGATGAAGTTGCAGACAAGAATACGTCAGCCTGGTATTCACTACCGATTGTTACCACTGTACTGTTGGCTATTACTTTTGCCGCAAGCATATCTAACTTCACAATGTTACGATCTACAGAGCCTAAGAGATCATCTATAATTTGTGATTCTGCATTACGAACATCCGCTTGGATTTTTGTTAAAAGCGCAACAGTTGCAACGACAGGGTTATGATAAAAACTTACCAGCTCCCATGTTCCTTTACCGTCTACCTTTTTGATTGGGTCGTTTGTGTTTAACAAATTGTCCATTCTTTTCTGATAATCAGCTTCGGCACCTTTGGGTGCGTTATCAACTATCAATTTCTTAAAGCCATCCAATTGTTTGTGAATAATTACAGCCTCTCCTTTTTTTCCTTGAGCATTATCGTCTC
>CAYHCU010000089.1:0-10829 GCA_964355035.1 uncultured Flavobacteriales bacterium
AAGTAATTTTGAATTGAGTAATTAAAAACGGTCAACCTTATTTAGGCATTGACAAAAACTGACCTGTGACCTGTGACCTGCGTTCTGAAAAGGTACACTGTAATCTGATTCCTTATTCTTCATGATTTATGGATTTAGTAAAAATTAATAACAATTACACCAGCAATGTATGAAAAATATTGAATAACAAGTTTGTTTTCAGAATTTTACAAAAACGATTTTTATCATGGATAATGAGCGAATATGTGGCTCGCTGTACAATCAACAAAGGAAAAGAGTAAAATTCGCATTTAGGAGAGAATGTAGTTTCCATTCAGGAGCTTGCTTATAATATCCTACGCTATTGGCTAAAGCCGGAATGTGTTTTTATTTCTTTCGTTCCTTAAAGGGACGGCAATAAAAAAGTCTAATTAGAAGTGAAATTTATCGTTTGTGTGATAACTAATTTTCTCTACATTGCTGTCTCAATAATTATAATTTCATTTCAAATGAAGAAGAACACACTCCTTATTTTTATTTTATTTTTGATTGTTGTAAATGCAAAAGCTCAAGACACTCTTCAACTTAAAAACGGTGCAGTCTACATTACTGAGATAAAAATTGTTGGTACTGAAGAAGTCAATTACAAACTTTTTAATGATCCTACCGGACCCACCTTTATTTTAAATAAAAAAAATATTTACCGAATTATTTTGCATTCCGGAACGGAATTAAATTTCTCCGGCAGTAATAATTTTCAATCTAAAACTTTCATAGATAAAAGAAAATCTTTTGAAAACAAAAAAAATGCTTTGAAATGGGAGATGCTTTCACTTATTTCAAATGACCTTTGTTTTGGATATGAAAGATATATTGGAAATAAGCAGTCCATAGAACTTAAAGTCGCTTCAATTGGAATAGGAAATAGCGACATAGAAGATTTTCGCAATGCAAAAGGGTATTTTGTAAAACTTGGCTATAAATTCATACAACCATTCAATGGAAATAAAAACACCTTGCTTGGTTCGTATGTTAAACCAGAAATCAGTTATGCCGAATTTAAAACAGATGGTTACACGTTCATCTCAAAATATGCCATGATAAATTTCGGACTTGAAACACCGTTGTTCGGGTCTTTGCTTCTTGATATTTACGGTGGAATCGGAGTTGCAAGGAATGAATACCCTAGACTCATCAACAACACTTATAATAACTTTTTCTACAACTACCAACGAAGTTATTTTTACAGTAATGCTTCCCTTGAAAGTTACGACAAATACACTTCTTGTGTATCCGGAGGATTTGTGCTTTCTTTTTGTTTTTAAGGAATTGTGTAATATATACAGACTATTTCCAACATTAGTTCACATGTTTTTGTTTAACTTTACACAATCCTAAATAAATCTACTGTACCAGATATGAAATCAAAACTATTTCTTGCAGCCATTGGCCTCCTCTTTGCAAACACTTTATTTGCATTAAATCCTTCCAAAGAATACAAGGTAAAACCTGAGAAATATGGAATGAATTACAAAGAAGAAAAAGTAACGGCAAAAGATGGCACTTCTCTGAATGCATGGTTTTTCGAAACACCTAAAAAAACAAATAATTGGATTATCATTAGTGGCAGCGGTGATGGAAATATGGCAGACAATATTGAGATCTGCGGACAATTTCTTTCTGTAGGATGGAACGTTGTATTGTATGATTATCGCGGTTATGGCGCAAGCAGTGATTTTGCAATCGATCCCGACACGTACATTTATCCTCAGTTTATTGTCGACTTAAATGCTGTAGCCGACTACCTTCGGAAATCCCGTGCAATTACAAAGTTTGACCTCTATGGAACAAATATCGGTGCCGGACTTTCATTAGGAGTCGGATGCAATCGCCCTGAAACAAAAAAAATTATTGCTGATGGTAGCTGGACCGGCTTGGAGTTAATGAAAAAGAAAATCAAGGAGCAACAAGCAAAAGAGGTCATTATTCCTTTTGGTTACGATAAAAATTACGAACCGATGTATGCTTGTGACCGATCTCGCCCGACTTTAAAAGGTGTAATGCTTATCGTTTCCGGACAAGATGCAATGATTACTCCAAATGATATGAAACTTTTGAAATGTCAGACCAGCACCTACATCGTAGCAAATAGCCCAACAAATGCAGAAAACTTTTCTACCGATAAGAATGCTTATTTTGAAAAGGTGAGTAAGTTTTTGTTACAATAGAATTGATAGTGGACAATTGATAGTGGATAATGGATAGTGGATAGTGGATAATGGATAATGGATAATGGATAATGGGCTATGTTTCAAATTAAATATGAAACAAATTCACTTTCTTCATGAAAATAATTGCCGCACTCATAAAACACGGCAACTTTGAACTTTGAACTTTGAACTTTGAACTTCGATATTCGATATTCAAATTTTAATACCTACGAACCTTCCTCCTCCGAAATCGCTTCTACCCTTTTAATTTCCGGGACCATTTTTAAAATTGTCTGCTCTATGCCTGCTTTTAATGTCATTGCGCTCATACTGCATGAACTGCATGCACCATGAAAGCGAAGATGAACAACCATGTCGCTGGTGATATCCACTAATGATACATCACCATTATCTGATACGAGGTATGGTCGCAACTGACTTAAAGCATCTTCAACTCTCTTGTACAAATCCATCATTGGTGTTGAGGTTATTTTTATAATTAATAAGCAGTTGCTGCAACTCTTGTGGTTGGTGAATGTGTGGCATTACGAATAGCAATCTGACGGATTACATTATCAGCAACTGCTTCGAAAGCAATTGACACAAGCGTATTCTCGTCAAGTGCCACAGGAATTCCTGAATCGCCACCTTCACGGATACTTTGTACCAAAGGAATTTCTCCCAAAAAAGGAATTTTTAATTCTTCCGCCAATTCTTTTCCACCTTCTTTTCCGAAGATGTAATATTTGTTATTCGGCAATTCTTCAGGAGTGAAGTAAGACATGTTTTCTACTAATCCTAAAACCGGAACATTCACGCTTTCTATTTGAAACATGTTAATTCCTTTTCTGGCATCAGCTAGAGCAACGTGTTGCGGAGTACTCACAATGACAGCACCGGTTACAGGCACTGCACTCACAAGTGTCAGATGAATATCGCCTGTTCCCGGAGGTAGGTCAATCAGCATGTAATCCAATGCTCCCCATTCTGCATCGCTGAATAATTGTTTCAACGCTTTTGATGCCATTGGACCACGCCAAGGAATCGCTTTGTTAGGATCAACAAGCATTCCGATTGACAAAACTTTTACTCCATATTTCTCAATCGGAATCATAAAAGTTTGTCCATCCCTTTCATTGACAGCTAATCTCTCGTGTTCTGCACCGAACATAATGTGTTGTGATGGTCCGTAAATATCGGCATCTATCAATCCAACCTTTGCACCCTTACGTGCAAGAGCAATTGCTAAATTCGCTGCAACAGTAGATTTTCCTACCCCGCCTTTACCTGAAGCAATGGCAATAATATTTTTTACTTCGGGAAGTAATGCTTCACTTTGATCGCGACCAGTTGTCATACGGGCAGTCATGTTTACTGTGACATTTGCCTCTTGGTCCACAAAATGGATAATAGCATTGACACAAGCTTGTTGAATCATTGCTTTCATTGGACAAGCCGGTGTAGTTAATACAACCGTAAAAGAGACGTTTTTGCCTTCTGCTTCAATATTTTCAATCATATTCAGCGTGATCAGATCTTTTTTAAGATCCGGCTCGATCACATTTTTCAAGGCTTCTACAACCTGTTCTTTCGTAATTGACATAGTGTTGCGAAGATAGGGTTTTTCAAACGAAATGCTTGCGTACAAGTTAAAAATCAGGGAGCAAAAGCCAAAAAAGAAAGGGTCATTGGTCAAATCAGGAAAACCTGGTTATCTCAATGTTTGTTAGGTAAGTTAAAAATTCAAAAAGTGTACTATTGGGTAGCGAAGACGTTTAGGTAGTTCAGGACGTGTTACATAAAATAACCATCATTTACGCGGTTCCGATTCCAATTTGAAATCAAGTAATTTGATTATTTATTCATGCTGCCGATTGACGGTAGTCTTGCAAGAGGGGAAATACGGGGACTCTTGCATGGCGTCAGCCTTTTTTTAATCAATGATAATAATATACCTAACATTGGATACCATAAAAGGCATTCTTCTCTTGTGCCCCGGGGCAAAATATGTGTATTCAGGAGGGGAATCCTCTTCAATTGGGTTGGACTTATTTTGATCACATACGAGCCTCTGATAGTCTTCTCAAAAAAACTAGATTAATATCATTAATCAAAAGTGGCATTTTCATTTTTGGGTGAGTGAAGAAAAACGCTCGCCTTATTAAAAGTCATAGTTAATGTTGAAAATCCAATTACAAACTCAATTCTTCCATCGGATCCCAAAAAAACTCTTTGAATTCCACTATTTGATCATTTTTAACTTTTATCCCTTCTTTTTCCAATAAAAGCTGCATTGTTTTAGGATCACCAAAATGATGCTTGCCCGTCAACAATCCAACCCTATTGACAACTCTGTGAGCCGGAACTTTAGGTTTAATGGTATGCGCGCCATTCATTGCCCACCCTACCATTCTGCTCGATTTTGCTGTTCCCAAATACTTTGCAATCGCACCATAACTCGTCACCCGACCTTTTGGAATAAGCCGGACTACTGCATAGACCTGATTGAAGAAGGAATCCAGTTGTTTCAAGGGGTTTGTTGTTTCCATAGGGAATGATTGCGGATTTTGGAATTCGGATTGCGGATTGGTATTCTCAAATCCGAATTCCGAAATTAAAAAATATTTATCTTAAACTGCAAATAGCAAATTTTCGATCCGCCTTTGAGCCACATTTGTTCGTAGGTAGTCTTGATTGATAAAACATCATCCAGAATGTCCGAATTATAAAGATCGTCGGTTTGTTTAATTATTTTTAATTTCTCTTCTGCGATTACTTCTAATGTATATTCATAAAAAGGGAAGCAATCAGTTTTCAAATGAACAATTCCATCTTGTGTCATGAAATTTCTATACATCTCTAAAAATCGAGGCGCAGTTAAGCGCTTGCGGATTCGCGATTTTTCCATCCGAGGATCAGGGAATGTAATCCATGCTTCACTTACTTCATTTTTATCAAATAAGGCATAACAATTTTGAATCTGCATTCTTACAAAACCTAAATTTTTGATATTACTTTCAATTCCTGTCTTTGCTCCCCGCCATAAGCGTGCTCCTTTCCAATCAATACCGATAAAATTTTTCTCCGGAAATTTCTCAGCCAAATTCACTGCATACTCTCCCCTACCGCAACCAAGCTCTAGAATGATAGGGTTGTTATTCCTAAAAAAATTTGCATGCCACTTTCCTTTTAATTCGTGATCAACAGGAGGATACGTAAAAGCCGGCTGTATTAAATTCGGAAAATGATTGTTTTCTTCGAAGCGTTTAAGTTTGTCTTTTCCCATAGGGTGCGAAAGTAGGAAACTTGGGGGATATTTTGGGGGAAGTGGTCAAAAGTTGAAAGTTGAAAAGTCAAAAAATCAGCTCCTAATAAACTTTTAATCGAATAAAATCAATACTAGCATAAAACTCACCCATTTCATAAAAATCATTTGCAATTCTAATAAAAATCCTTACTTTTATTCTGAATTTGATTTTTTTTATTTTTCCACTATCAATTTCAAAGTACTACAATAGTGTATGTTCGAAATAAATGCTCACCTTTTAAATAATAATCAAATGAAAACAAATTTCACAATGACAAGCGCAGACAAACTTCAATCGCGGAAATTATTGAAAAAAATGGGAGGAGGGATTCTTTTCTTCCTATTAATGACTAATTTTTTATTCGGGCAAAGTCGAGCCTGTATTACTCCCACCCCACCGCCGTTTCAGGCCAATTACAATGGATGGAGTTATGAGTTTAAGAGAGGATTGTATGTTGATTGTGCAAATGAGATTATTCAAGACATGGCAAATGGAAATTTTATGTCGGAAGCAAATCTTCAAAATTAAGTGAGCACCAATTTTATTGATCAATTGGTATTGTTTGGGTTGGATAACAACATAGTGGTTGGAAACCCTGCATTAGAGCCGTCGCTCCGAACATTTTTAACAGATATGCGAACGCTCTTTCCGGGAATCAATATTGGGGCTGCTGCTTCGGCCAATACATTCTTAAATCAAACAGACCCCTTCTTACTTTCAGCTACTATTCATGCCTTTTGTGAAGATGGCCCTCAAGGGAAATCGGTACATGATTTCGAACACCTCATGAACGCACCGCAAAACGCAAGAGAGCGACAAGAAGCGGAAATGCTAAAATCGGTCTGTCGCCTGGCTGCTTTTTCAGGAGACAACAAAGACCCGCTATATGACGGCTGGGATATTCCTGAAGCTTGTTTTCCGGCTTTTGATTTTTTGTTTATTGAGGTGGAGTATTGGAGCAATGACTATCCGACTGTTTCAGATAAAAATGCTGCCTATAATAATCTTAAAAATTGCTTGTATCTGGGCCAAAAGCTGAAATGTAAATTTAATTGCTTGAGAAATATTGATGCGGAGTTTAATCCGAGAGATATTATTGATCCTAATAATATATTACTTCCTTTATATCGTACAACTCAAATAAAAGAATGTGATCTCTTGATGGATCAAGTAATGCTTGTTAATTATGTTACGCCATCGGAGGCAGCCATTTCATTTGACTATAAATGTGATGTGCTTAAAGAATTCGCAGATAATGCTACAAAAAAACACAGTCAAATAATTATTGCGTATAGTGCAGAGGATCCTTCTTTTACTGATTGTCATGGCAATAACATGGCAGATTACTTAGGAAAATATTTAGATTGTACAGATCCAATTTATACCGGTAATATGTATAGTGTTGAGCAGGATTTTGTGACTTTGCTGGAAAACCCAAACTATCTTTGTCCAAATTGCAATTGCACTACTTTTTTGGAAAATCATTTTATAAACACCAATTTAGATGCCAATGAAATTCTTGGCTCCATTTGGTTTGCTAAATCGTTTATGATGGATCATAACTTATCTCGACAGTCACATGGATCAGTTTCATCAAACATGCTTTCAATCAGTTCTTATCCCAATCCTTCCGGAGAATATTCAACGGTCAGTTTAGCAAACTCAATAATTAATTCTATTGAGATTGTTGATGCAAATGGAAAGCCCGCTTATTTTAATAAGATAGGCGCATCTGAAGGAAACATTGATAATTCAGGTTTGATGAATGGTGTTTACCAAGTTAGAGTTATCGATGACAGAGGTAATTTATATACCTATAAATACGTTGTCATCAAATGAAAAAAATAATTTTATCAATACTATTCTTTAGCTCGATAATCTTAACACATGCTCAAAATACATTTGAGCATGTGTATATTGCAAATCATAATGTGGTCGATAGGGAGTCTTGTGTTAAAAATATTGAATTGGCTAATGGCGATTACATTGCTATGGGATGGAATCCAGGCTGTGAATTTTGTCAAAAATTATACTACATTCGAAAATACGATCATTTTGGAAATTTATTTTTTGACAAACTTATAAATCCCGGCTCCGGTGGTGATTATCCTGACATCATTCTGACGAAAGATGGTAATCTGCTTTTTTATTTTAGTGTTGGCTTTCCTACAGTGAACTTGACCTGGGATTATCGACTGTATTTCTATAAAATGGATTTGAATGGCGATACACTGTTTACAAAAAATTATTACTACCAAAGACCGGATCAAAATATTATCTTCCAAATTCAATTGAATGAATTGGCAGATAGCAGTATTATTTTTTCTTGCAATGAAATTGTTATGAAATTAAGTCAAACTTTAGATTCAGTGAAAACACTTTTTCTAGGAAATAGAAATTATTCGGTTAATAAAATAAATATGGATTCTGTATTAGTAATAGATAATAATTATCAAGTTGGTGTAACAGATTCCTTAATTCCTGTTCGATATTCTAAAAATTTAGACTCTTTAGGTTTCTTATTTCCTGACAATTCTGGATTTTTGAACAATTTTTCTAATGATTGGCATATGAGTTATCCAAAACAATTTAACGACTCTAATTTTGTAACAAAAGTAGAAAAAGCAATCTCCACATATGACTCAGTCGCATTTGTCATGTTTGATTCTAGATTAAACTTAATTTGGAGAAAAAATATTGTTATACCCTATCTATCAATGGTAGTTCAAGATTGGGCTGTAAAAAATAACACTGTCACCTATTTTGGATCTAAACTCGACCTAACTTTCAATGGGAACGATTCCGCGTTTTTCTATCGGTTCAATATAAATACCGGAGACTCATTACAATTCAAAACCTTCTCCGCTAAAAATATTTACAATGGAACGAAATTGCGCGATTTAAAATATTGCTCCGAAGGTTATCTGATTTCCGGCTGGGCCAAAGCCGATACCACCGGGCAGGAATCTTATTTTGCGGTGTTGGATACATTAGGCAATGTGACGTCATCCATTTCCAAAGTGGAAACATTTCCGATGCAGGTGTATCAAAATCCGACAACTGATTATTTCAGTGTGGAAATTCAGGGGGAAAAGGCTTATCAATATATTTTGACCGACGCTACCGGTAGAATATTAGAAAGCAAAAAAGGAAAAGGAAAAATGAATTTTGATCTTGAAAATTACAGCGCCGGAAATTATTTCTTGTCTGTTACCGGTGATCAGGTTAAAAGACAGGTGATTATTATAAAGCAATAATTAACAATTGAGCTTGTCATGATCACAACTTTCAGTTATATTTATACTATACCTTTTTACTTTATTGTCGTCTTTATTACGGAAGTGGCAATCTGTATCATGTGGCGATTGAACGGAATCCGCATGAATATCTTCTTTACTTCGAGGA
Source organism: uncultured Flavobacteriales bacterium (assembly GCA_964355035.1). GTDB lineage: Bacteria > Bacteroidota > Bacteroidia > AKYH767-A > 2013-40CM-41-45 > JADKIH01. The sequence goes on from CAYHCU010000089.1 coordinate 8,903, forward strand.
ATTACTGTCTTGATTTCATCTACGATGAACTGCTCAGAAAAAACTTTACTCAACGTTAAGAGCGGTTTACTACTTAAAGAATCAAATAGCTGGATGAGTTTATAGGCAAGCTCTCCTAGCTCTTCTATTTTAGTTTTTACTTCATCGTTGGTACTTCTGTAAACTACTTTATAGCCTTTTTCTTTCAACAGATTTTCTATCGAAGATTTTTCTGCAATTAATAAGGGATGTGAAAGCAAAGCGTTTTTTCTTTCCTTACAAAATAAACGCAATGTTTCATGAATTAATTCATAACGAGTAAGCCAGGCGATGTTGCTTCCTAATAATTTACTATCCATCCGGATACTTTTTCCGCTGACCTGGAATTCTGTCGCTTGTCCTTTTGTTACGGATGCAAAAATTCTTTCGAAATAGATTATGCCACGCTTCTTGATTTTCATAAAAAGATTCAGCCTTCCCTGATAAAAATGAAGTCGCAGTAGAAAAAATTCCTAACTGTGTTTCCTTTTTTATTTTCTTAAACATTCCTAAAATAATTTAGTTCTAAGGCATTAAGGTATATGTAAAAAACATATGGTAATAAATTGATAGCCATAGATTTATAAACTTTTTTACGAACATTAAATATCATGTTTACTTTTTGAGACTTGTGAAAATTCGCGAAATACTTTTCGGAACGGACTCAACAAAGAACTTAAAAATTAGACTCTTTTCCCTACCTTCAACTCCTCAATTCAAAATCCTATGAAAAAAAATCTACTGTTTGCTCTGGTGTTTATTACAAGCTCCGCTGTTGCACAATTCTCAAGTAATCCTGCTGTGAATGCAATTGTTCGTGATTCTTTAGGCCCTGAAGAAGTTGTGCCTATTTGCGGACTTAACCCTTTATTCGGTACAACATTCGTTAGTTGGTTCAATCAGAATGCCTCCGGTTCTTATGATTTTAGCATGCAGGCTTTAGAAGGAACTGGTTTTAAACTATTGCCGGCATCAGGGTTAACTGTGAGTAATTATCCGCAAAGCACAGCCATTTTTGTCTATGACACAAAGGTTGATCATACCAACAGTATGGTGACTGCATTTCAGGATGAACGGTCGGGGGTATTAGATATCGTTGCTTACAGAATGGATGAATTTGGAACCTTTCAATGGGGGAATTCAGGTATTAGCTTAACTGATCCTGCAGCAGCAGGTGGTATCGCACCACATGTTGGCATCCTTGCAAATAACGATGCAGTTGTTGCATGGATTGCAGATGGCACCCCTAAAAGTTGGATCTCTTTTCAACGAATTACACCGGCGGGGATTCCATATTGGGCTACACCAAAGCGAATAATTGATTCGTCTGGCGTTGCAGGATATAGTCGTCCGCAAATTATTCCAATGTTGAACGACGATTTTTATATCCTTTATATCAAACAAACAGGAAGTGGACTTCCGGCAAGTACAATGTTTATGCAACGATTTAATTCAGCCGGAAATCCGGTTTGGACATCAGCGGTGCAAATCTCTTCGAAGTTGATTGGTTTCGCCAGTTATCCTTCTGTTGTACCAGATGAAAATAATGGCGCGTATATCGCTTATTCTTCAGGCAATCCTATCAACCCTTCGTTCAACGATGTGTACGTTCAACACATTGATGAAACAGGAGCGCTATGGAGTATAGATGGTACTGAAGCATGTACGTCTACTACTACCCAACGCATGTCTCCCACAATCCGTTTTGAAAACAATATGTTGAATCCAATGGTTCTCATCAAAGAAACAGATGGCTCACAAGGAAGCGCCGGTGTCACAATTCAATCGTTTGATTCAACAGGTAGTCGACTACTTGGTCCTGATGGTTTTTCTGTAACTCCCATCACCGCTTCTTATGATGAACCCTATGATATGCGATGCAGTAGTGACGGAATGATTATTATTTATG
>CAYHCU010000090.1:0-10800 GCA_964355035.1 uncultured Flavobacteriales bacterium
AAATTTATGATATGCATCTTCGGTTATACTTCTGCTTTCTTCAGTAGGTGCGATTGCACTTTTCACCAATAATAATGCTAGGAATTCTAATTGATACATAATACTGTCAGGATTCTCACCTGTTTTGGGAGCAAAACCAAATGCTTTGTAAAATGCATTAGCATCAGACACACTATTATATTTCTGTAATAAGTGTGTTTCGCTAAGGGGTACACCGCCTTTCACAAAAATATTGGTAAAGGCATACAATATTTCATCTTCTTTGACTGCCTCGGCAAGTGACTGTAACATGTTGTTAATGCTATCATCAGGATATCCCGTATGATGTAAGCCGGTTGCCATTTCTTTGATGTTTAATAAGCGCTCTTTGTCAGGATAATCAAAACAGTTGGCAATGAGGCGATATAAATCGGCATTTATCAGTCGTATATCATTCATTTGTGTAGTTTTCATTGAAAAATTATTTTCATTTTTGAATTAATAAATCAACCCATGGGATGAAATGTTTTCTACCACCTATATTTTGAAATCCACCATCCCATAATGCAAAGGCTACTTTAGTTCTGTCAGTAAATGTTGCCTTGTAACGGTTACCTGTATTTACAGGCACTACTACACACAATTTCCACTTTCCGTCTTTCCATTCTGCCCAAGCTTTTGCCTGTTGCGTTTCCTGCGTAGCGAGTGTGCCAAATCCTTCAGCATTTGCTTCTTCAACAGGATATTTTCTTTTGATTTGCGACATAGGGTTGTTAGAATATGTGCCAGGCATATTGTCTGTGGCATGTGTTTCCACTATCATTTCAGCAGTTATATCCTGTGCATAAATGCGTTTGCTTCGGTCTAAATAGCTTTCCAAACCAGGATACACATCCACCCACATATTTGGATATTTTACCTGCACATCCTGAAATCCTTTTTCGCAATCCTCCTGCCAGATGGCTTTCCAATGCACAATGTGAACCATGCCATCTTTGTTGCCCATCATATAGCTTGGTATATCTTTAGGATTCAAAGGAAATTCTACAGCAAACTGATCGCAGAATTTTACCACATCAACTTCGTTGCTTTTTGAAGAGTCATTCCACTCAATGAGAAAAGCAACTTCCTTGGGGCGGTAAACACTTTTTACAGTAAGGTATTCAATCGAAGGAATTTGGAGAGTAGGATAAGCCAATGTTTGTGGAGAAACCGGCAACTTTAATGCTTCTATTTTTGACCAGAACTCCGCATTCAATTCTTTAGGATTCACGTCTTGTTGCGTAGGGTAACTTTTAAGCTTATATTCAGCATCAATCCAATCATCTGCTTGTTTTGCAACAACTGGTTTTGTAGTGGTTTTAGTTGATGGTGTAGAAATTGCAGCTTTTTTAGTTGCGGCAGTTGCTGGTGCAGGATTTGCCGGGGCGCTCTTGCTCTTTATGTATGCTAGAACATCTTTAATCTGAGCATCAGTTAGTTTTTGATCAGGCATCGGGATTTTATTATGATCGTTGAATAGTTTAACCGCAATCGGGTCACCACTCTTCACCACAGTTTGCGAGGATCGTATAAAACTAATCAACCATTTTTCGGTCCTGCGCTTATTTACATTAATTAAATCTGGCCCAACAATTTTTCCTTTTCCAATGCTGTGACAGGCGTTACATGACGCTTTGAATGTCTTTTCACCGGCAGCAGCATTTTGGGCATAAACGCTTTGCAATTGCGTTGCAACTGCTATTAGCACGAGAAACAATATTCTTTTCATTTCCTTTATATTTTCTATTTTACTATTTTAATCATTATGGAGTGTTGTGGCGGAAAGTTTGGAACTGCGCATCCCAATGCGGTCTGTTTAGAACAGGTTCTACGTAAGGCACCCGAACAATTTCATCACCAATTTCGTTGTAACCGACCGCATAATTCTCTTCTGCCTTGTAAGAGTGAATGATTCTATGTGTATTGCCGAATAACATGAAGGCCGCTAACAGTTCTTTATCATCCTTCATGTTTCGATACTGTGTTATTGCCTCCTCTACGTTAGGACCAAACATTTGTATCAGAAAATCTTTTGGTACATGCACCGGTGGCACATAATAAACATTTGGTTGAGTGCCGAATTGCGGATATAGCGGAAGAGCTATTTTTTTGATGCGTACAATCATATCAAACGGACTATCTCTGCGTGGCTCTTTGGCATCTTCCATAAAGCCCTGTAACCGTATTTTTCCAATACAACTGGTAACACATCTGGGTTGTTCGCCTTGCTCAATTAATGGATAACATCCAATACATTTTTCAGACACGCGGGTTACCATGTTAAAGAATGTTTTCTTGTAAGGACAAGCCTTTACACATTCTTTGTAACCTCTGCAGCGCGACTGGTCAATCAATACGATACCGTCTTCTTCGCGTTTGTAAATTGCTTTTCGAGGGCAGGCCGCAAGGCAACCTGGATATGAACAGTGGTTACAAATACGTGCCAGGTAAAACATCCATATATCGTGTATACCGTTGAAGAAAGCACCCTTCTCCATGTTGCCCAACACTTCATCTTCACCAATATTAGGGAATGCATAGTTTCTTTCCGGTGGTCGCCAACCAGTAACACGCTCCCCCGTCTCACTTTCAAAAATGGTTTTACCTTTATACACGCCATCTTTGCCCCACTCTTGTCCGTTAAGTTCCTTTAATGTATTTACATCCCACTTTTGCGGATAACCACCATAAGGTTTAGTTTCTACATTATTGAAGAAAATGGTTTCTTCCCCTTTGCCGGAAGTCCATGTGGTTTTACAAGCCACAGTACATGTTTGACACGCAATACATTTATTTGTATCAAAAACATAGGTTATCTGTTTTTTCGGCTTCTTTTCTTCATAGGGATATTCCATCTCCCTGTTCAGTTGCCAGTTTTTTACCTTTGCCATCGTTTTGTATCAGTTATTTTTTAACAAAGTCTCCTTTTAGAAATTTCTTGAAATCGTCATCCTCGTTCATGGGTCTTATGCCTTGCCCAACCCCTTCCCAACTACCTACTCCTTCATTGCCCCCTTTTTCTGCAAATGTTATCTTTACAAATGCTTCACGTGGATTTCCTGTTGCTCCGTGCACATCAATCTCAAACCCTTTTCCAATTCCTTGCCCGAAATTATTCTTACGAACCAGCGAGTCGGTTAACAAAGTAGGTTTTAACCAAGCGCGGGTGCAACTTTGATGTGATCCACTACGGAACAATGCCTGATAGCCGGTGGTGTTATTTTTAGCCAATCCATTTGAATTTTCTTTAGCTCCTTTCATAGAACCATAAGTGGCACCATAAGCATTGTGCCACATACGGGTAACGCCACGAGGAGTTCCAGGATAAAAGCGAGCACGTGCTTTAAGGCGGGCTAATTCATATTCAGGGCTATCTTTTCTACCGGCCAGTCCACGGAATGGACGATCAGAAGGGTCAGCATCTATCCAAACATAGTCACCATCCTGTATTCCAAGTTCTATGGCATCCAGTGGGTTCATATCTACATAAAGCTCTGATACAAATGGCTTTCTTTTATCAGCCCTGTGCATATCACCAAATGGACCGAACCATACAGCAATGATATCTGTATCAACAGGCATTGTGTGGGCCCCATGTCTGAATTTTGGTGTATGGAAGATAAATTTATAGCCCTTATCAACTTTTTGTAAGGGGTGTTGTGTGTTTTTAAGTTCGCTCCACGGCTTTTGCACATTTCTTGCCTGACGAGTATCTGTAGCCAAATCGTTTATATCCACACCATATTTTTCGGGTTCATCTGGCATAATGCAAGGATGTTTCTTGCCTACAATTACGTTAGGTTCATAAAAAGTAGAGTCGATTGGTTCTCTAAACACAACCATATTTTCTCCGGCTTCAATAAACTCCGGTTCATCACGATAAAACTCAAGCCTACCTGATTTTGTGTACCATTGTTTGTCTTCATCTGTTTGCTCCATTCCACAATACTTTGGAGTAGTTCGTGTCATCATCAGAGCCGGAATTCCTTCTTTTGCTTTTGCTTCTAACTCACTAAACTTATATCCTTTAGTTCCCTGGCTGGTATCAAGTATTCGTTGCAAATAAACTTCGACATTATTCTCATGCACGAACTTAAACATATCGACAAAGCGTTTGTCTCCTGTTAAATCTCCAAATGCTGAAGCGATACCTGCAAGTACTTCTATGTCGCCTTTTGTATTAAAAATTCTTTTAAGAGGCGTTTTAGGGAATACATACAAAAATGGATTGGTAACTGACATGGTCATGTCAGGATATTTAAACTCTGCCCATGAATCTACCGGATAAACAATATCAGCGTATTCGCAGGATCCTGTCCACCACCATTCATGCACACCAATAAATTCAATTTTTGGATACACATTTACCACATTGTCATAATGTCCTTTCGAGTTAGCAAGTAGCGAGTTGCCGTTTGAAACCATTACAGACTTTGTTGGGGTAGGCATATGCGTTTTGCCAGTCATATTCTTGTTGCCCATCCGTAAAATACGGTCACCGTTATTGAAGTAGTGAGCTGACTCGTAGTGGAAATATTTTTTGACTTTTGCAGGCTTAGTTGGGTCTAACTCTAAGTTGAATGGATCTTCAGCTATATAATTTGGAATTCCGGTAAAGTAAGCTCCGCGGTAGTTTCCGGCAAACGATCCCACATTGCCACCAATTTTACCCACATTACCGGTAATGCTTGCCAGGAAAAACACCGCACGGTCTTTTAAGTCGTTATTAAAAAATTGGTTAGGCCCCATACCCATTGCGAATAAGGTGCCTCCTTTATGTGTAGCAATATCTGAAGCTATGGTTTCTAAACCAATTTGGGGTGCCCAGGTTAGCTCTTCTACAGTTTGAGGATCAAAATTTTCCATAACATACTCTTTCATTAAGTCGAAAACAGTACGTACTTCTATTTCTTTCCCATCTAAGGTTTTTACTTTGAATTTCCCTTCTAATGAAGGGTTTATCCCTTTTTCCCTCATGTACTTTCCATAATCATCACGAGTAATCACAGAAAGGGAATTCTTGGTTTCATCCCATATCATGAAGTCGCCCCATTCTTTGGCCAATTCTTCTTCCACAAATGGTACTCCTTGTTCCAATGTTTTTTTAGCCTTTTCGCCTTTCTTCAGAATCTGAATGTAGTTTTTCAAATCTGGTTTCTGATAGTTTTCAATAACATCAGTAGGTTTAAGCATTTCTTGCGTATCCATCCGAACTAAGAAAGGCAGGTCGGTGAATTTTTTCATAAATTCCGCATCATATTTTTTATCACGAATGATAATATGAGCAAATCCTAGTGCAAGTGCAGGTGTTACCCCTGGCCTTACTACTAATACATTGTCTCCTTTATTGGCGGTGGCACTGTATTCACAAGCAATCACAGTCACTTTCGAACCTTTCATTCGAGCTTCAGTAAGCCAGTGCGAATCGGGCATTTTAGTGGTTATCCAATTCATACCCCAAACAATAATATGTTTAGAATGCTCAGTACAATTTAGGTCAAAATCTACTGTTTGCTGACCTGTAACCATTGGATGACCAGGAGGTAAATCGGTATGCCAGGCATAACTATCCCATGTACGAGCCCCATGGGCATGTTCAGGGTCTGAATTATTTATTTTCGCATCAAGCAAAGCCAATGAATTGGCCAGGCGATTGATACCAAAAATACGTGTTACGCCAAGGGGTGCCATACCACCTCTAAATTTCAATACTTGCGTGCCGTGTCCTTCGGTAGCTTCCACCATAAGTGGATCATAGCCTTGTGCAGCTAATTTCTTTTGTCCGGCTTTTCCGTTATAGGTGCGGGCAATATTATCTAAAACCTGTGCGGAATATTTAAATGTATCCTCCCATGTTAACTTTACAAATGCTTCTTTACCCCGCTGCATATATTCCTGGGAGATAGCACCGGTTTTATTATCACGTGGCATACCTGCATTTATCCATCTTAAATAACCTTCGCGTATAAGCGGATATTTGGCTCTGCGGTCGCCATAAAAACGTCTGGCTAGTGCTAATCCTTTTTGACAACAACGTGGTTCCCAACGTGACGAAGTCTGATTCCCTTGTGCATCGGTTGCTTTTCCAAACCCATAACTTGGCGCAATACGCACCACCGCCCCATTCTTTACCATGGCTTTTAGCAGGCAATTGTGCGTGTCGTTGGGGGCGCATAAAAACGTGAACTCGTCATCGTAAGCCCACATATCGCGGTAAGTTTTTTCCCAACCTCTGTTAGGATATCCTCCAAGCGGATTATCTATATCAAGAGGGTCAAAAAATGAGAATGATTGAGAAAATCCGCTGAAGGGTAATGACGACAGTGCTAGTGTACCTAACCCACTCAGCAATCCTGTTTTAATAAATTTTCTTCTGGATGACTTCATAACTTTAAAGTTTGTATGTATTAACCCATCATTTACATTAAAAAATGATGTGGCAATATTACTAGTACGTATTATGAAATCTTTTGAATAATATCACACTAAAGTGTGATTGTTATCACACTTTAGTGGCCCGGCCAATATCTTGCTTGAGAGAAATTAAAATAAAGGCTCCATCCAACACACTCCTTTGTAGTCGGTTTTCTGGCTGGTAAGAGCCCACACATAAGCGTTGTTTAACCGAAATTGATTGCCATGTATGCTCACAAGTAAGCCGTTGTAGTTGGCAAACTTTCCAGTTTCCTGTATGTGCTTAGTAAAGCCAAGTAGGTTGCTTTGTAATTGTTCCGGAACTGAATCTTTCAGCAGAAAGTTGTTTAATTGATCCCGTTTGAGTTCAAATGCTTGCTGAGCACGATTGTTCAGGTAATTATATTTTGGTGTTTCTGAATTATCAATACTGAAAACTAAAAACGGGGCATGATACAGTTTTAAAGCTAAATCTAACGGGTCGGAAAAATGAATAGGAAACTCTATAAAATTATTGGTGAACGATTCATAGATAAGTTGACTGTGTTGCACGTAAAAACCCGTACTCAACTCCTCCATACTGAGCATATCATCTTGAGTAATCATAATTATATTGATTGTATTTCGCCAAACATGGCTGCGAGTTTTTTTACAAAACCGCACTCATGTTTTTCAAATTTTTGTTGCACTAAAGAAAAAGGATAAACCACCTGGCTGCCATCTAAACTCACCAAAACATATTCTTCGCCAAAGTGGTCGTGGTTTATTTTCCATCCATAGCAGAGGTGGGTAGTAAAATGACGTCCCATAGCAAAAGCAGTTGCAGGAACAATCTGACTATTTAGAGGATGGTCTTGTTTACAACATCTAAAAAAAACAATATCTATCGTTTTTGTCTCAAACGGTTTTTCATTCAACTCGGGAGCAAAAGTTTGCAGACAATGTAAATAAATTTCATTTAATTGATGCATTGTCTTCAAATCTTGTTGGGTAAGTTCTTTAATAGTACTTTTCATTTCTTCTTTAAAATGTTGGATTAGCACTGCGTTCCAGCTTTTGCAAGTCGAGTATTCTTATTTTTTTTCCCTCAATGCAAATAATTTTATCGGCATTTAGCTCGGATAAAAATCTTGTGGCTGTCTCACGGACTGTACCTGCAAGGTCTGCCAGTTCATCGCGTTTTAATGTGGCATTAATAGTGTTGCCGTCTTCTTCTAAACCATAAACTTCTTTCAAAATCAGCACAGATTCCGCTACGCGTTCACGAACAGTTTTTTGTGCCATATGCATGGCTCTTTCTTCGGCATTTCGTGTATCATCAGCTAATATTTTAATAAACCGCATTGCAAGTTTGGAGTTATTTTCTATTAGGCGAAAGATTAAATCCTTAGAAAAAAAGCAAACTTCGGTGTCGCTAATAGCAGATGCAGAGCAGGTGAACTTCTCATTACTTAGCAAGGCACGGTAGCCGAGTAAATCATGTTCCTTAGCAAAACGAACGATCTGCTCCCTCTCTTCAAAGCCCGATTTTGAAACCTTAACCTTGCCTTTGGTAATAATATAAAGACCTGTAGGAATTTGCTTTTCTTTAAAAATTAACTCCCCATATCTAAAACTCAAATCGCTGTGTTCCATCTTTAATTGCGCTATCTCATCATCTGTAAGGCAGTTAAAAACGGAGAAGTCGGGGGCTAAACATTTATCGCAGGCATTGCAATTGTTATTTAATTGTTCGAATTTCATCAGGTTCAAAAATAAAGAAATTTTGTGAGTCTTATTAAATTAAATGTTGGGGAATCCTCACTGGTATAGTAACTAAATTGCGCTGGAAAATTGCACTCTTTTGGCTTTGCCTTTGGAGGGCTTGTGTGGGGGAAGGCAATGACAAATGTGTGCAATGTGCAGGGGTGTAAAAACAAAAAATGTGCGAGGGCTAAAAATAAAACTTCTTTGCAGCGGATGAGGTGTCGGGATGTCCATCCGCTTGAGTCAGTATGTAAAAATGTTCGTTTCATGTCCGTCTGTTAGATGTTTGCGCTGTCGCCATAGGGTTTCCGGTAACGTATCGCTTTCCGAAACCCGTTTCCCCCGTTTCGGAAAGCCGCCCATGTTGGGGAATTGACGAAACTAGTTTCAGGTATATTTGAATTCTCTGTCGATGGATTGATCTGCCTATTTGCCGTAATTGTCTTTCTAAAATTTAATCCATACTCCATGTTTGCGAAATTTTGAATTAGTGTTCCTATAAAAACATCTCCTTGGAAAAACTAAAATTCCCGGTTGAGGTAATTTATTTACAAGTATAAGAAAAAATCTGAACGATTGCACTTTTTTGCTAAATGTCATTTAATTTATCCAACGGACTTACAATCTGATCAAATCCTTTCGTGGTAATGTGTGTGTAAACTTCTGTCGTTTTGCTGCTCGAATGTCCTAGCAAACTCTGAATATATCGTAAATCGGTTCCGTTTTCAAGTAAGTGTGTAGCAAAACTATGGCGTAAGGTATGAACACTCATTTGCTTCTTTATCCCGGCTTTTTTCGCAGAATCTTTAACTACCAACTGAATGCTCCGCGATGAATAGTGCGCTCCTTTGGCCCCTTCAAATAACCACTCTTTCGGTTTAAAATGCTGAAAATAGCGCCTGAGCATCTCTAACATTTTTTTAGACAAAATCGTGTATCGGTCTTTCTTGCCTTTGCCTTGCTCTATCCGGATTTGCATTCGTTTTGAATCGATGTCGGTGACTTTTAAATTTATCAATTCCCCAAGCCTCAATCCTGCTGAATAAGCCAACATTATAATGGTTTTGTGCTTTAGATTTGTTGTGCACTTTATTATTGCCGCTACTTCTGATTCATTCAGCACAATTGGAAGTGTTTGCTCTTTTCGAGGTCGATCAACAGTATAAATCTTTCGTTCACCGTTTAATACTCGCTCATAATAAAATTTCACCGCATTGATCGCTTGATTCTGGTAGGAAGTAGAAATTTTTCGATTGATGACCAGGTGTCTCAAAAAATCTACAATCATCTTTTCAGTGATCTCACTCAATTCATGATCTTTGTAATAGTTTATAAATTCCTCAAAGGAAGCTTTGTAAACTTTAAGTGTGCCTTCACTATAGCGAAGCTCCCTTAATTTTAGAATATATTCTTCCGGGCATTTCCGATATTCTTTATCCGATCGTTCCGGTACATACTTTACAATTCCGCTTTCATTTTTTTCTTCCTCATAAATCCATTTAAAATTATTCTCTTGTGCAAACTTTTCCAGCTCTTGCAAATAAACCTCCTGATATGGAATACTCCAGAATTTATTTTTCGAATTCCAGTTTGAGTAAGGATAAGTGCGAAGCTTACTAAAAATGATTTTATCATAAGCAAAAAACAATTTCAACCTCCCTGAATTCGTCTTTATCACCAACAACTCTTCCTTGCCAATAATCCTCGCATCTCCTGAGGAGCTTTCTACCTCTATGTCTTCAAGAATTTCCAACACCGAAATCCTCCCCTTGAAATATTCTTTTAGTAAATCCAAATTCCCCGGATAATTCGGAATTACCCAATAATAATTCTTCTTGTCCCATCTGCTAAACCTAAGCGATAATATAAAACGCATATCAATATCTTTCTTCTGCAATTTTATCTTGATGGAACGACCGGTAACATATATTTCAACAGCAAGCGATTTTGGAATTTGTGCGCTTTTCTCTTTTGAATCTGCATGAACAATCTTTACCTCCGCTTTTTGCTCAACAGTCTTTTCAATTTCTATGTCAGGAAATAATTTCATTAAACGCTCAAACGCTACTTTTGAATACGGAATGTGCCAGGACTTTAACGTATTACTCCACTTGGCGTCAGCTATTTCTTTCACTCGCTTAGTATCTCCGGACGAATATGGAAACTCGATCTTTATTCGCTTTTCATTTTTGTAAAGGATGGCGGATGCTTTCATCAAAATTGTTTTCTGTGAAAGTAATTGACCAAATGATGAATAATTACAAATAGGAAAGGTTCTCTATTTTATTAACCTGCTTTTATGAATGCTGAAAGAGGTCAAAGGTAAGAGGTCAAATAAAGCTACAAGATTCCTTTGGAATTAATATCACCCATATTCGGTGCTATAGAAAAAATAGTTGGTTTAATGTTGACAGCTAATTCCGTAGGAATCTCGTCGCCGTACCCTCACACCTCCCTCCGAGATTGCGACCGATGCGTCATCTCTTTAGAGACCTCGTGTGCTTCGAAGTGCAGCGGTTGAAAAAGGTTAAATGTAAAAGGTAACAGGTCAGGCCTGACCTGTTACCCAATACTGTCCGGTTAAATTTCAGAATAGAAAAAAGGATTGAAATTCAAATC
>CAYHCU010000091.1:0-2614 GCA_964355035.1 uncultured Flavobacteriales bacterium
AAGCAACATGAGAATACAACGTTTGTTATTGGTTGGACAGGTTCACATTCAACTTTAAAATATCTTAATGAGATTTTCCCTGTTCTGGAGAAGTTAGAACAAAAATTGAATTTTGAATTTCATGTCATTGCTGATGTCCCACCAAAGTTTCAACTAAAATCTATGCGATTTGTAAAATGGCGGAAGGAAAGTGAGATTGAAGATTTACTCAAATTCAATATCGGAATTATGCCTTTGCCGGATGATATCTGGTCGAAAGGAAAATGTGGATTTAAAGCTTTGCAGTATATGGCACTTGGAATTCCTGCAATTGTTTCCAATGTTGGTGTCAATGCCGAGATAGTGGATCACGAGGTGAATGGATATGTTTGCAAGAATGGAACAGATTGGGAGAAGTACCTTGAAATGGTAATTTTAAATCCAAAAATCGTAACGGAACTTAGTTTACATACACGTGCTAAAATCGTTGATAATTACTCTGTTAAGTCGAATAGCAGAAACTTTTTATCTCTGTTTGTTAGGTTGTAGTAAATAGTGAGTAGTAAGTGGTGAGTAGAAGCTGCTACTCACCACTTACTACTCACTATTTACTACTTACTACTTACCAAAAATGACTACCTTCGCCACTCGAAAACCCAATCTTATGGAAATGACAGAAACTCAAGTAAAGAATATTGCATTGACGGATATTCATGTGGCTCTCGGGGCTAAAATGGTTCCTTTTGCCGGTTATTTAATGCCTGTATCTTATGCAGGAATCAACCAGGAACATGAAACGGTTCGAAATGGTGTGGGAGTTTTTGATGTTTCTCATATGGGTGAGTTTATTCTTAAAGGTGAAAACGCTTTGGATTTAATCCAGCGAGTAACGACAAATGACGCTTCTAAATTGACGGACGGAAAAGTTCAATACACATGTTTCCCTAATGGAAAAGGCGGCATAGTGGATGATCTTTTAGTTTATCGAATTGACGAAAAGACTTACATGTTGGTTGTGAATGCTTCAAATATCGATAAGGATTGGAACTGGCTTTTAAAGAACAATACGAAGAATGTAGAAATGCATAACATTTCCGAACAAACTTCTTTGCTTGCCGTGCAAGGTCCATTAGCTACTCAAGCTTTACAGTCATTGACAGATATTGATTTGAAGTCGATGGAATATTATACTTTCCAAAAAGGAACTTTTGCCGGAGAGAAAAATATATTAATTTCTGCAACAGGATATACAGGTGCGGGTGGATTTGAAATTTATTTTGAAAACGAACAAGCTATTAATATCTGGAAAGCGATTTTCGAAGCAGGAAAACCGTTTAACATTCAACCTATCGGTTTAGGTGCGCGAGATACACTTCGTTTGGAAATGGGTTTCTGTCTATATGGAAATGATATTGATGATACAACATCGCCAATTGAAGCAGGATTAGGATGGATCACAAAATTCACCAAAGAATTTACAGATAGTGCAATTTTAAAACAGCAAAAAGAGCAAGGTGTAAGTCGTAAGTTAGTCGGTTTTGAAATGATCGATCGTGGTATTCCGCGTCATGACTACGTTGTACAGGACTCAGCAGGAAATGTAATTGGAAAAGTGACAAGTGGAACTCAGTCGCCGTCCTTGCAAAAAGCAATTGGTATGGCTTATGTGAAACCTGAATTTGCGAAAGAAGGAAGTGAGATATTTATAAGCATACGTGACAAAGCGATCAAAGCAAGTGTAGTAAAAACGCCGTTTTATAAGAAGTAATTTTATTTTCACTTCTGAATTTTATTTATGAAGAAAATATCTGTTGATGCTTGTTTCTCGCCTTATCTCTATCCGGTTTATAAGACCGACGATAGTATCGTTGTTATCATAGATATTTTTAGAGCGACATCAGCTATCTGCACAGCCTTTGAACATGGTGCAGAAAAAATGATTCCTGTTGCAACCGTTGAAGAAGCTCGTGAATGGAAAGCCAAAGGTTATTTGGTAGGAGCGGAGCGGGATGCAATTCCTTTAGAAGGTTTTGATTTTGGAAATTCTCCATACAGTTACATGGGAGAAGAAGTAAAAGGGAAAACGATTGTTATTACAACTACCAACGGCACACAAGCAATAGAAGCAGCAAAGAATGCATATAAGGTTGTTGTCGGTTCATTTTTAAATATCAATGCACTTTGTGAGTGGCTTGTCAGTGAAAAGCGAGATGTTTTATTGCTTTGCTCCGGCTGGAAAAATAAATTCAATCTCGAAGATGCACTTTTTGCAGGAGCAGTAACAGAACTTCTGAGCACTTTAACAGACGAATACAAATTAGGAGATGCTTGTCTTGCATTGAAATTCTTATACCAACAAGCCAAACAAGATCCAATTAAATTCGTCGCCAATGCTTCTCACAAAGAACGACTAGCACGATTGAATCTGAAGAAAGATGTGAAATATTGTTTGACACCAAATCAAACAAGGGTAATACCGGTGTTGAAGGACGGGGTGTTGGTGAAATTAATCGAGAGTTGAAAATTAGTTACTCACACTGTTACTTACACTTACACTTACACTGTTACTTACACTTACACTTACACTTACACTGTTACTTACACTTACACTTACACTGTTACTTACACTCACACT
>CAYHCU010000091.1:2714-3902 GCA_964355035.1 uncultured Flavobacteriales bacterium
ACACTCACACTGGCTACTCATCTAGTGGTAGTCTTCCTCAAGAGTTCCTGCTTTCATTTCATCCACTACAACAACCGGAGAAAGCGAAGGCATCCCCGCTTCAACCCATGCCGAATACCAAACCGATCCGACATCGATGATAGCAGCTTGTAATCGACGTTCAACTTGTCCATTCAGAATCTGGTGATATTGATCCGAGAAATCATAACTGTACACTTGAATTGTTGTGGCTCCTCGAATTTCAAAAGAATATTTTTCATCGCTGTCGAAATTTTCAGTGAGCAATTTTTCAAAACGTAAAACGGAATCGAGGGCAGCGTAGCTTTGCTTTACAGTGTTCCATATAAATGGCTGAATTTTTTCAATGTACACTGCGCGTCCCAGGAAGTAATCATATTTATCACCAAACAATTCCGGCAATCGGGATTCCCAGAATCCATGGATACCGCTTTGTCCTGTAAGTTGACCATTGTAGTTTTCAGAACAGTGGAGTGGAACATGTGAGTCTGCTACATAGTGTCCGATGTTTGCGGAATAATAGAGTATAGCATCAGGGTCATTTCTTTTAAATGCTTCAACAAGGCTGTAAAACATTTTGTTGATGTACCATGGACCAATTCCATACGACTGCAAAGAATCTTCAGTGAATTTTTGGACAGCATCTTTCCAGTACATCGGTAAGGTGTCAAATGGATTCAAACCATAATGATCAGCGTCAATAAAATGGCGGGGAGCTTCAGCAGGATCCGAAAGCCGGCGTTTATCAGGATCAACGGAATGATTGACCAGATAGTCAAAATTCGATTTGTAAAATCCAAACATCTCCTTGGGCAAAACAAAACAGGCGTATTTGTTCACAGCCCGATGTCCCCAAAAACCCCAGGCGAAAGAACTGTTCGATCCGACTAGCATTGCAATAAGAAGTAGCATTGATTTCATTTGACAAAGATGAACATCATTGCGGCTTAGTTACAACCAATATATGCGGAGAATAGGTCAGAGGTAAAAGGTCAATGGATAATGAAGAATGAAGAATGAAGAATGAAGAATGAAAAATGAAAAATGAAAAATGAAGAATGAAGAATGAAAAGTGAAAAGTGAAAAGTGAAAAGTGAAAAGTGAAAAGTGAAGAATGAAAAGTGAAAAGTGAAAAGTGAAAAGTGAAGAATGAAAAGTGAAAAGTGAAAA
>CAYHCU010000091.1:4002-10746 GCA_964355035.1 uncultured Flavobacteriales bacterium
TGAAAAGTGAAAAGTGAAAAGTGAAAAGTGAAGAATGAAAAGTGAAAAGTGAAAAATGAAAAGTGAAAAGTAAAAAATGGTCAATGTTCAGAGAAGAGGTTACAATGTCGTTTGACCATTTTTCATTCTTCATTTTTCACTTTTCACTTTTCATTCTTCATTTTTCATTCATTCTCCATTGTCCTCATTCCTTATACAAATCCCCCGCAATCTTCTCCGTCAGCATCTTCGGAACAAAGTAGGTGAGGGCCACCGAAATTTTATTGATCCAGCCGGGAATGATCTCTGCTTTTTTGTTGAACATACCATCGATGGCAAAACGGGCAACTACTTTTGCATCCATATTAAATTTAGCAGCACGTTTTACGATTTCAGGAGTATTCATACCGGCAGCATTCATGAAATTGGTGTCAGTAGCTCCCGGACTTAAACAAGTAACAGAGATGTTTGATTTTTTTAATTCCATACGGAGACCACGCGAGAAAAGTATAATAAAGGCTTTAGAGGCTGCATAAACTGTTAACGTTGGCACCGCTTGATAGGCTGCAGTGCTGGCAACATTAAGAATATATGCTTGCTGATTTGAATTTTTCAGTATAGGAATCAAACGATAAGTTAATTCGACAGGTGTGACCATATTCAATTGCATCATATCTTTTGTTGATGCCAATGCAGTTTTTTCAAGATTACCCCAAAGCCCATAGCCGGCATTGTTAATAAGGATGTTGATGGGAAGTTTCTTTTCTAGAATGTACTTCTCGATATTGGTAACCGCTTCAGAGCTCGATAGGTCAGCAATAATGTAATTGCATTCAACGCCATACTTGGATGCAATTTCTTTGCAAGTGTCTTCTAAAGCTGCCTGAGAGCGTGCTACGAGCACTAAATTACATTTGCGAGAAGCCAGTTCAATGGCCATTTCTTTTCCGATGCCTTTGCTGGCACCTGTGATTAATGCATAATTCATTTTCGGCAGGAGTTAAATAAAAAATGGAATCAGATTTCTGATTCCATCGATTTAAGTTTTAGGCAAAAGCTTATTTAACCAGCTTTTGGAAGTGATGATAGAATGGAGTCGTGCTTACTTCTGTTTTGGGCATGTATTTTCCAACGATCACCGGAATATACATTACACGACGACGACTTGCAGCACCTGTATGTGGTGACATGGCAACACGATGCCAGATACGGCCATCATGAACGACGACATCACCCGCTTTTGCATCTACAAGCATTTCATTCTTGTCTTCTTCATTGTTCATGAAGTATGCTTTTTTGAAGAGCATAGAAAACAAATTTTGTTTATGCGTACCGGGAATAATTCGAAGTCCACCTTTATCAGAAGATGAATCATCCAGATAAAGTCCAACGTTTAACATGGGCATTATTTTCTTTCCGTAGAAAATGTCACGCATACTATCTGTATGCCAACCCATCTGGCGGAAATTACTGTTTGAAGTGTTTACGTAGTGATTCACGATTACACCATCTTTCTCATTTTCTGCAATACGGGAACCTTTCGGTAATAAAACCTGGAGCGATTGAATTCTGTTACTCGTTACAAAGCCATGTACAATTTCGCTGTACTGACTTGTGAAAGGGAAACGGTGAACAATAGCAGATCCATTCTCATCATGGCCAAATTTGATGGGAACGCCATTGATTTTTTTAATTCCGTTGGAGATCCATTTTTTTTGAAGCTCCTCTGTAGAAGAGAGAATTGCTTTTACTTCTTCAGGTGTGGCAGCCCCGCTAAAATGGATAAATCCGTTTTTATCGAAAAACGAAATCTGCTCCTCGGTTAATTGGTTACCGAGAGTAAATTTTGGATATTGGGTTTTACTCATTTTTCAGTTTTTACATAAGAGTCAACTACTTTGTAATCAACTAATTAGGTGATTCGCTAGTAAATGTTAGCTGTTTTATCAAAATATTGCTTAGCGTACAAATATAAAAGAATCTTTTTATTTCCAAGAACTGCAATGAATATTAAATAGAACCGGATTTAGGGAACTTTATAGTAAACGTGCTTCCTTTCCCAAGCTCAGAATTGGCGGAAATTTTTATTCCGTGAAAATCGGCAATTGTTTTAACGATAGGCAGACCGAGTCCGTAACTCATTTCATCTTCCGGGCGAAATCTTTTAAAACGATCAAAAATATAAGGAAGTTGATTAGGAGAAATACCATCACCCGTATCGCTGATACTGACCACGTAAAAATCATTTTCAAACATTCCTATTGCCGTTATTTTTCCGGAGTCACTATTATATTTGATTGCATTGGTTATCAAATTAAAAAGGAGCGTGTGGATCAATGAAAGGTTACAGGATGAAAAAATAAACTTGTCTTTCCATTCATTGCTTATTGTAATTCCTTTCACTTGCATAAGTTCTTCCAATTCTTCAAAAATTTCTCGAACGATAAGTTCTAAATCGGCGCTTTCATTTTTTACATACTGCGCATTTTCAATTTTACTAATATAAAGTAAAGAGCGAACAACTTTTGTTAACCGACTCAAGGTTTTTTGGGAATCTACCATTCGTTCCACAACTGAATCCGGAATACCGGGATCAGAGATCATATTTTCAATACGATTTTTGAGAATAGAAATGGGTGTTAAAATTTCATGAGAAACATTCGTGATAAATTGTCTTTCCGTTTCAAATGTCTCTCTGATCTTCAGCATCATTTCATTGATACTTTTATCAAGATGTGAAAATTCTGTTGTAGATGTTTTTACCGGATGCGGATTGAAAGTAGATGGATGTTGAACATCCCGAAGTTTTTCGTTAACGATTTTATTGAAGGGGCGAAGAAGCAATCTTGCAAAGAGAAGATCGAATAAAATTGAAATAAGAACCACAGCAATCATGATCCAAATCGTAAATTTCCGAATGGTAATATTTAATTGATCATATGCATTCAAGCCTTCGCCAATATCAATTGAGTAAAGCTGATTATCGTAAACGAAGGCCTGAGTTAAAACGCGGTGTTTTATAATTTCGTCGTCTATTTTTCGTTCAGCGTTTTCAATATGATATTTGCCGAAATCAGGCGGTAGAACTGCAATTGGTGAGATGGATACAAATTCTTCTTTAAAAATATTATAACTGTCAAAGCTACAGTCCTGATCTAACGAAATTTCATCTAACCCTCCAACCGCTACCATTCGCATTGTTTTTTCAAGACGAGCTACCAAGCGCCTATCCAAATGATTATACGCCACTTTTTGAATCAGCACCGGTATAATAGCGCCAATTACCAAAATGATAGCCACCTTGGAGATTGCATTGTATAAGGAAAGCTTGACTTGTATTTTCATTTTTCATTTTTCATTTTTCGATGTTCGATGTTCGATGTTCATTCTTCGTAATTCGAACTTCGAAAAACGAACCGTTAGGACATATTAAGCCGATATCCAATGCCTCTTACTGTTTCTATAAAATCTGAGTTGGCATAAGCGGCTAGTTTTTTACGAAGATTTTTCATGTGAACATCAATATAGTTGGATTCATAATCTTCTTCTAATACATCACCCCAAATATGTTCAGTGAGTTGAGCTCTGGTAATTACTCTGTTTTTATGCAAAGCCATGTAATGCAGAATGTCGAATTCTTTTTTCGTTAAGCTGATTGCATTTTTTTCAAAATACACTGTTCGGTTTTGAATATCCATTGCATACTCATGGATTTGGATCATATTGTTTTTCAATCCGTGCTTTCTTCGAAGAATTGCTTGCATGCGAGCTTGTAATTCCAGCAATGAAAATGGTTTGGCCAGATAATCATCGGCTCCAAGATCCAAACCAGTTATCCGATCATCAATAGAACCACGCGCTGTAAGAATAATGAAAGCTGCATCTTTTCCACCTTCTTTTGCTTCTTTCAAAAGTTGAAAACCATTGTGCTCCGGAAGTCCTATATCAAGCAGGACAAAATCATAAGAGTTCACGAAGATTTTTTCTGATGCACTTTTTCCATTAAAAGCAACATCGCAATGATAGCCTTGTTTAGTAAGAAAGATCTCAATCTCATGAGAAAGTTGTCTTTCGTCTTCTACAATTAGTACGTTCATTTTTTTTGTGGTAAGTAGTGAGTGGTAAGTGGTAAGTGGTAAGTGGTGAGTGGTGAGTGGTGAGTGGTGTGGTAAGTGGTGAGTTGTGAGTAAGCTGTGAACTACTTACTACTTACTACTCACTACTTACTACTCACCACTTACCACTCACCAATAGAATCAAGAATAACCCCACACGCTTCTTCAATTTCTTTTTCAGTAATTATCAAAGGTGGAGCAATTCTTAAACAATTTGCAGCGAAAAGAAACCAATCGGTAATCAATCCTTTTTCATAACATTTTAGGATTACTTCCTGATTCAATTTGTCGCTTTCAAATTCAATGCAAAGTAACAAACCTTTTCCTCTTATTTGTCTGATGTTTTGATGAACAAGGAGTTTGCGGAAAAGTGCCTCTTTTTGCAAGGTATGATTGGGTAGGTCATCTCTCACAATTATCTTCAAAGCCGCACTGGCAGCGGCACAACAAACAGGATGACCACCAAAAGTAGTCAGGTGTCCGAGGATAGGATTGTGGGAAAGTGTGGTCATTATTTCCGCCGAAGAGATGAAAGCGCCAAGCGGCATACCGCCTCCCAAAGCTTTACCTAAAAGCAAGATGTCGGGTTCGACATTATAGTGTTCAAAGGCAAATAACTTACCGGTTCGTCCCATGCCGGTTTGGATTTCATCAAAGACAAGTAAGGCACCAACTTTTTTACAACGATCAGACAACTTTTTAAGGAAATCATTGGTTGTTAAAATAATTCCGGCTTCTGCCTGAATTGGTTCAACAAACACTGCTGCAGTATTTGCGTTGATTAAATGAAATTGTGATTCATCATTAAAATCCAAAATAGTATGTCCCGGCAATAGTGGTCTGTATGCATTTTTCAACCACTCATTTCCACAAATGCTTAAAGCACCTTGGGTACTACCGTGATAAGCATTTTTGAAAGACACAAAATTAGTTCGGCCGGTGAAACGTTTTGCCAGTTTCATGGCACCTTCAGTAGCCTCAGCGCCACTATTGGTGAAATAAACTGAAGATAAATGTTTAGGCAAATGCTGACACAATTCCTGAGCAAGTTTAAGCTGTGGTGAAAGAATATACTCACCATACACCATCACATGCATGTGTTGATCAATCTGCGCTTTTGCAGCTTCAATTATTTCAGGGTGGCCATGACCAAGGCTTGAGACAGAAATACCTGAAATGAGATCAATGTATTTTTTACCACTTTGATCGTAAAGGTAAATTCCTTTGCCGGAAGCTATATCTAAAGCAGGTGGAGTAGGACTGGTCTGTGCAATATGTTGAAGGAAAATTTGTCTTCGTGTAAACATTTAGGCGAAATTACTCTAAAAATTGGGAACAAACAAAAGTGGTTTATAAGTTGAAAAGTCCAACATAATTAATTTTAAACAGGAGCTCGTAAAATTTTTTAAATTACAGTTGTAATTGCATCCAAAATTTCTGTTTCCCTATTTTCAGCATCTTCTTTCCTCTGAAAAAAATGACGTTTAATTTGAATTCCTGTAACAGAAACCTTGGTGTTGTGGTTTTCCATTTCTTCAAATACTAAATCAAGTTTTACGGTTGGTCTGGTAAAAGAAAAATTTGAACACGCTTTTATTCTTCCCTGTTTTTTATCAAAGTCAGTAATCTTCAGTCCAAGCTTAGATAAAACACCATGTGTTCTTCTTAAAACCTTTTCATACGGATATTGAAATACTGAGCTTTTCATGGTCTAACAAATATAGGCAATGCTTATTGGCTTGTTCTCGTTTTTGAAAAATAATTCTACGTGTAAATAGTGGTAATTCACCGACACATTCAGTAGGAACGTAGTGTTGGAGGGACATGGACATCAGAATCACTGTAACTCTCTTAATATTGTAGTCCCTTTATTGACGTCCCTTTGAAGGGACGGAGAGAAATACAACACAATTTCAGCTTTAGCTAGCACGACTTTTTTGCGAAATCAAACGCCGGAGTTTTACTTCTATTTCTTGCGTCAGTGGGACAGTATTACTAAATCAAGATAGCCAAGTAGTACACTTAAGGTTTGATAAACTTTAAACTTTTCGATTCATTGTCTGCTACTAATTTTGCAAAATAAATTCCTGGATTTACATCTGTTTTGCTAATATTATAGGTATATGATCCTGATTGCATTTGTTTTTCATCACAAATTGTTGAAATTAATTGGCCCAGAGAATTAAATATTTGCAATGTCACATTTGATTTGTTCCCAATTTTAAACATTAATACCGAATTGGAATTAATTGGATTCGGGCTGCATTCGAAATAGCTAATTCCAAATTTTTCCAAATTGGAAGTTTGATTTTCATAATTTTTTCTTCCTAGCTTCAGTGGCCCACAAGCTGGAATTGCCACTGGTTCAATTTGCGCATCCAAAAACGAACCTAATTCGCTATCAAACCCTGATTCGAGTGAAATAAAATTGTTCGCGCGAAATTTAATTTCCGCACCGGAAAGGGCAGTGTACGTACCGGGAGAAGAGTTTATATCAACATTTTCTCCAACTTTAATTGAATTCCCTGCTTTATATTGCAAAATCTTCCTTCCTTCATTCATGTTTTGAAAGAGAAAATTTTCATCACCTTTGGTAACAGTTCCTCCCTCGTATAATAATTGATAACGTTCAACATTAATTTGATTCGTA
>CAYHCU010000092.1:0-10735 GCA_964355035.1 uncultured Flavobacteriales bacterium
CGATAAGTTGTTGAGCATGGCTTATGATTCTGCCAGAAAAAAAGTTGCAGAAGCGCTCTTGTTTATCAATAAAAAATATCAAATTACCGGTAGTAATGATGTCGCTTTTCCTATTCGCCGTGAAATTATTTCTTCAATTGCCGGATTGTCTCCGGAGTCCGTCAGCCGAAATTTAACCGATTTCTTTCAGGAAGGTTTGATTAAAATTAATAATCGCACAATTAAAATTGTGGATCTAAAAAAACTTGAAAATTTAAAGTGGTGAGTTGATTCATTTATTGTTGTATGAAAAAAAGCGAAAAGATGTCCTTTTCGCTTTTTTTAGGATTGTAAATTTGAGCTTTAATTTGCATCATAAATTCATGCAACAATCAAGTCGTCCTCAACATTTACAACTCCTGGGGCAGACCACGCTGCTTTTTCTATTTCATTCTTTTCATACCAAGAATGAACCCGGCCTTTCAAAATAACCTTGTTTTCAATTGTTTCAAGAACAATATTTTCTGCTTCAATCGCTGCATTTCGATAGAGTGCTTTGCGAGTATTTTCTTTTATGATTTTCGAATTCAGTTTAGGTTTGATGGAAATATAATTACTTACGCCTTTTACTCCCTGAAGAAATTCAACAGCATTTTTAATAATGTCTTTTTGAAATTGCCATTCAACTTCGCCTTCCAGATAAACCCAGCTATTTTCAACTTTTACTTTGATTCTGTCATCAGGAATTGATTCATTCCATTTAAAAGCATCTAATATTGCTTTGGCAATTTCTGTGTCGGTACGCTTTCCAGCTGTGGATAGTCGTACTTCAATTTCCTGTGCAACAATTTTAACACCGGCTATTCTTTCGGTAGCCTTTTCTGCAGCTACTTTTTTCGAATAGCTGTCTACAATTCCGGTCAATGTTATTATTCCGCTTTTAGCAGTTACTCCGATTTCTGTACCATAAAGTTTAGGTTCCCATTTTAGTTCGTCTTGAACGTCTTTTTGTAATTCGAGATCTGTTTTCATGATTTTAATTTTGATTTTGTTTTTACTAAACTGAAGTATAAAGGCGGCATCCTACCCAGCAAGATGCCGCCATAGATAAATTAAGAAACTTTAATTTCTTTTACCGGTTTGGTAACCGTTACTTCTTTTTTTGGTAAAGTAATCATGAGAATTCCATTCTCATACTTCGCATCAATTTTTTCGGAAATGCAGTTTTCAGGTAAACGGAATGTCCTTGCAAAACTGCTGAAAGAGAATTCTCGTCTCGTATAGTTTTCGGTTTTTTCTTTGCTTTCTTCTTTCTTTTCTGAGCTTATCGTAAGTTCGTGATTATTTACACTTACATGAAAATCTTTCTTTTCCAGCCCGGGAGCAGCCATCTCAATTTTGAAATCTTTGGTGTTCTCAATCACATTCACTGTCGGTATGCGGGTTGCAAGATCCCATGTTGGAAGGTTACCTTCGAAATCCAATAAGTTTGGACTGAAGAAATTACCTGAATCGAATAATTCGTTTGTCCATTTTGGAAGCAAACTCTTTTTTGATAAAGTTAGTTGTGACATTTTGTTTTTGTTTTAATTGGTTAAAAAATATTTTACTAAATGATTGCTCAAAGATACCTGTGTTATACTTTTTAGTAAATGCTCGCTGTCAAATTTGTTGATGATTGAAAACAATTTCTTGAATGACTTTAGAGTTATTAAAGAAGGTAAATATGAAGCATGACCTTATTATTAGTGTTGCGAATCACTGTTTTGAATGGTGAGCATCATGGTCATTCCTTGAGGTTTAATGTATTTTTGTAGTGTTATAATCAGAGTTTAGTCTTATTGTTTAATTTGTACTTTAAATTATTGTTATGAAAACGATTCTATGCGCAGTTGATTTTTCTTTATGTTCTGAGAATGCTGCAGCTTATGCTATGGAGTTATCCAGAGATTTGAATTCAAGATTAATTCTGATTCATGTATTTAAAAGTCCTTTCGTTCATTCTGAAGCGTCCTATATTATGACCAATGAGGTAGTTAATGCTCAAATGCAAAATGCGCAGGATTCGATTGAAAGTTTAAAATTGAAATTATTGAGCAGAGATCCAAGTCAAAATATAGAAACTGTTACCGTTGAAGGATTTGCTTCCGAAAAAATTGTTGCTTATTCTCAAAAGGAAAATGCGTCCTTGGTGATAATGGGAACCACAGGGAAAGGAATTACAAAACGTTTACTGGTTGGTAGTACGGCAATGCAAGTAATTTCCAGGAGCCGGAAACCTGTTTTGTTTATTCCAAATGGTAAAAAATATGAAGGCCTTAAACGGATTGTTTTTGCTACTGACCTTGAAGAGGATAATTTGAACGCCGCCAGAAGTATAGTTACGTTTGCAAAATATTTTAAGTCTGAAATTTGTTTCTTGTATGTTGATGGTGATGAAAAAATTCATTCCGATAGTGAAGTTTTGGAAATGACTAGGAAGATTAGGGATACTATAAAATACAGCTCGATGTCCGGATATATTTGTGCTGATAAAGATATAGCAGATGGGATTGAACATTTCCTCGAAGTATTTCCGGCTGATTTATTGGTAATGTTTACTCACCAAGAACATTTTCCAAAAAGTTTGTTGAAGCCAAGCAGTACGAAAAAGGTCGCTCTTCAAACTACTTTGCCATTGTTGACATTACCGGTTGATTCGCCTGTTCTAGTTGGTGTTTTATGATAATTAGGGATTTCTTCATTTGCGTTTAGATTACTTTTAGAAGGATGAAATTTACAATTGTTGAATATTAATTGTAAGTTGAAACTGCTTTTCTTTTAACCAAAAAATATGTTAATTTTGCAACCTATGGTTCATTCCACTTCATGGTCGAAATGGTCGAAATTGTGGAGTATATAAGGTAATTTGGAATGAATTTATAACTTCAAAATGGATTACAAGGATTATTATAAGGTTTTAGGCGTTCCAAAAACAGCTACTCAAGAGGACGTTAAAAAGGCCTTTCGGAAACTTGCTATGAAATATCATCCGGATAAAAATCCCGGTGATAAAAAAGCTGAAGAAAAATTCAAAGAAGCGAATGAAGCGAATGAAGTTTTAAGTGATGCCGAAAAAAGAAGGAAATACGATGAACTAGGCGCAAATTGGAATTCTTAC
This sequence comes from uncultured Flavobacteriales bacterium, assembly GCA_964355035.1. Classification (GTDB taxonomy): domain Bacteria; phylum Bacteroidota; class Bacteroidia; order AKYH767-A; family 2013-40CM-41-45; genus JADKIH01. Next base: position 3,140 of record CAYHCU010000092.1, read on the forward strand.
CAACAGCGCGGCGGTGAAGGCAATTTTGATTGGGGGAAATGGTCGAATGGCGGTCAGCAATATAAAAGTAGATCCTCCGGTGAAAATCCATTTGGAAATGGAAATAATTTTTCGGATTTTTTCGAATCTATCTTTGGCGGTAATACGGGTAATGCGCGTAGTGCCGGACAACGTTCTGCTCGTCCTACAAAAGGGCAAGATCTGCAAGCCGAAATGGAACTGTCATTGGAAGAATCATATTACGGTGCAACAAAACAAATCGTACTGGATGGCCAGAAAATAAACATGAACCTAAAACCGGGAATTTATGATGAAATGGTTTTAAGAATGAAAGGCAAAGGCGGTGCAGGAAGAAATGGAGGCGAGAATGGAGATTTACATATTACATTTAAAATTATTCGTCATCCAAATTATGAAGTGAAAGGAAATGATCTTCATTTTGAACAACCAATAGATTTGTATTCGGCCGTTCTTGGAGGAAAAATAGATCTTAAGATATTTAATAAAACAATTAAATTCCCAATCCCCGCCGGAACAGATAGTGGAAAAATATTTCGCTTGAATGGCATTGGAATGCCTTTCTATGGAAAAACGGATGTCCGAGGGGATGCTTACGTTAAAATCAAAATAACAGTCCCCAAAAATATTTCATCGGAGGAAATGGAACTTTTTAGCCGCTTAGCAAATATGGAAAAAGAAATAAAGTAAAATATTAATAGTAATCTAAAATCAATCAACATAAATATAGTATATGATCAATTATCTTTCTGTAGAAAATGCAATTAGTCTTATCAAAAGTAACGAACGGGTTTTTATTCATGGAGGGGCAGCAACTCCTCGTATATTTATTGAAGCTTTAACACGTCGTCACGAAGAATTAAAAAATGTTGAAATTGTTCACATCCATACAGAAGGTGAAGCAACATATGCTAAGGCAGAATACAAAAACTCTTTTCATGTAAATAGCTTTTTTGTTGGACACAACCTTCGAAAATATGTGGATCACGTAAATGTTCAGTATGTGCCAATGTTTCTTAGTGAAATTCCAAATTTATTCAGAAGAGGAGTAATGCCAATTGATACTGCTTTAATTCAAGTTTCAGCTCCCGATCACCATGGTTTCTGCTCTCTGGGTGTTTCAGTGGATATTGCCAGAGCTGCAACTGATAAAGCAAAAAAAATTATTGCTTTAGTGAATCCAAATATGCCACGGTCTCATGGTGACGGACAAATTCATTTTAACCGATTTACTGCAGCCGTTTATACGGAAGAACCGATTTACGAAATGCCTGAATTGCCTGCTACTGCAATTGAACTATCAATAGGAAAAAATATAGCTGCCATTGTTGAAAATGGTGCAACTCTCCAATTAGGTATTGGTGGTATTCCTAATGCTGTTCTGCAATGTTTGGATAATCACAAAAACCTTGGCGTGCATACTGAAATGTTTTCAGACGGAATTCTCTCCCTTGTAGAGAAAGGTGTGATCAACGGTCGCCTAAAAAAGAGGCATCCCGGGAAAATTGTCAGCGCTTTTGCTATGGGAACACGAAAATTGTACGATTTTATTCATGATAATCCAATGGTCGCTATGCTTGATGTGGCTTATGTAAATGATACTGCTATTATCCGAAGAAATGAAAAAATGACAGCTATCAATAGTGCTGTAGAAATTGATTTAAGCGGACAAGTTTGCTCTGATTCAATTGGTAGTAATATTATCAGTGGAGTAGGTGGACAAATGGATTTTATTCGCGGTGCTTCATTGAGTGAAGGGGGAAAGCCGATCATTGCTATTTCGTCGATGACTGCTAAAGGTGTTTCTAAAATAGTTCCTGTTCTTAAACCCGGTGCCGGTGTAGTTACTACGCGTGCTCACGTCCATTATATCGTAACAGAATTTGGTGTTGCAGATTTATATGGTAAAAATATTGCTCAACGCGCAAAAGCTCTTATTGAAATTGCTCACCCTGATCATAGAGAAGATTTGGAACGAAAAGCACATGAGTTTTATGGGTGATTGATATCATGTTTTCAATTGGATTAATTTGAATTCAATGATTTATTACTAAATTTGAAAGATGAAGGAAACCTTTTCGAAAGATTTAGATGAAAAGTCGTTGCCGTTAAAAAAAAGTCCGTTTGACTTTTTACCTAAGAGTATTGCCGAGTTTTTAAATGAAGCCGGTGATATTTCAAAATTTACAGGTAAATTTTTCAGGCAGGTATTTTTGCCTCCATATGAATTTAAAGAAGTACTGAAACAATCTTATGATATCGGTGTTCGAACGCTACCATTGGTTAGCATTACAGCATTTATTATTGGCTTGGTATTAACTCTTCAATCTCGCCCAACGTTGGTTGAGTTCGGTGCCCAGGCATGGTTGCCTTCAATGGTTGGAATAAGTTTGATCAGAGAAATCGGCCCTGTTGTAATTGCATTGATTTGCGCAGGGAAAATTGGTTCAAGTATTGGAGCTGAATTAGGTTCAATGAAGGTGACGGAGCAAATTGACGCAATGGAAGTCAGCGGAACTAATCCGTTTAAATACATCGTCGTTTCCAGAATTATTAGTACAACACTGACGATTCCAATACTTATTATAATTGGTGATGCTGTTGCTTTATATGGTTCTTATCTCGCTGTGAATATTAATGATGTTGTTAGTTTTACATTGTTTTTTCGGCAGGTGTTTAATAGTCTTGAGTTCAGCGATGTAATTCCAGCTTTGCTAAAAACATTCTTTTTTGGTTTTGCTATCGGACTTATTGGATGTTATAAAGGATATAATTCAAAAAAAGGAACTGAAGGCGTTGGAAGATCTGCAAATTCTGCTGTGGTCATCGGTTCTTTATTAGTTTTCATTATTGATTTGATTGCTGTACAAATAACCGGATTTTTTGGATTTTTATGATAGCAGAATCTTCAAATATTGAAATAGCTTCGACAAGCGCTTATGGTGAACCTGTAATTGAAGTCTCGTCTCTCTACAAATCATTTGGGGCGAACCAAGTATTGAAAAATTTTAATCTTATGATTAGAAAAGGCGAGAACGTTGTCGTACTTGGAAAATCGGGTTGTGGAAAATCAGTTTTAATTAAATGCATTATTGGTTTGTTAAACTACGATTCAGGATCTGTAAAAGTTTTGGATCGGGAGATTTCAGAAATGTCTCAAAAGGAGCTGGATGAAATGCGTGCAAGGATTGGATTTCTTTTTCAAAGCAGTGCGCTGTATGACAGTATGACTGTACGGGAAAATCTTGAATTTCCTTTACGGCGCCACGGAAAACAAAAATCTAAAGCTGAGATAAAATTACTCGTGGAAGAGACATTGGAAAATGTTGGATTACTAAGTGCAATAAACCTGATGCCTTCAGAACTTTCCGGCGGAATGAGGAAACGTATTGGGCTTGCTCGCTCCTTAATTTTGCATCCTGAGATTATGTTGTATGATGAACCAACTACGGGGCTAGACCCAATTACCTCTCTTGAAATAATCAACCTTATGCTTGATGTTCAAAAGAAATATAATACTTCTTCGATTATCATTTCCCATGATATGCGTTGCGCTAAACTTACCGCTAACCGACTTGCTGTTATGGTAGATGGAATAAATTATATGCAGGGAACTTTCGAAGAACTAAAACGTTTAACGGATTCTAAAACACATCCTTTTTTTGAATAGCTATGAATAAAGAAACTTCTCATAATATTCGCTTAGGTATTTTTGTTATTGCCGGCGCAATACTGCTCATCTTCGGTTTGTATTCGATTGGCTCCAATAAAAATATGTTTAGTGAAACCTTTAAATTAACATCAACATTTTATGATGTGAATGGACTAACTGTAGGAAATAATGTAAGATATTCCGGTATCGATGTCGGTACTGTAGAAGCCATTGAAATATTAAACGACTCAGCCATACAAGTTGTAATGCTAATTGATGATAAAGTGAAGAAGTATATTCGCCGGAATTCTATTGCCAGTGTTGGAACGGATGGATTAATGGGAAATAAGATTGTAAATATATTTCCCGGAACTCCTGATGAGCCTTTGGTCGAAGAAAATGATGCTATCAATTCAATTAAGGTTGTAAACACAGAAGAGATGTTGCGCACCCTTGAACTTACTAATAATAATATTGCCGTTATTTCAAAAAACTTAAAGGCAATCACAGAGAATGTATATAAAAGCCGCGGAACTTTATACACGGTTCTAATGGATACAGTTCTTGCACGAAATGTTGAGAACACATTGGGAAATATTCATTTTGTAAGTAACAACCTCGTTGAAACATCGCACCAGCTTTCAAATATTGCAACAGAAGCAAATAGTAGAAATAGTCTGTTTGGGGTAATGCTCAAGGATACTACATTGGCCAATGATTTAAGAGTTGCTGTAACAAAAGTCAGAGAAGGAAGTGAACAGTTTTCGAAAATATCTAATGATATTACAGAAGTTGTCAGTCAACTTAATTCAGGAAAAGGAATCGCTGCAAGCCTGTTGAAAGATTCAACCATGACCGACGACCTCAAAGCAAGTCTTGTTAATATTCAAGCAGCTTCCAAAAAACTCGACGAGGATCTTGAAGCTTTAAAGCATAGTTTTTTATTGAAAGGGTATTTTAAAAAATTGGAGAAACAAAAAAATTGAGGAGAAAAGTTTGGAATTGCTTTCTGTTTATTTCAATCTTTCATTGCACATGTTTAAAGTTATAGTGGTTTTTTACATATTCAATCAACTGGTTATTTGTTAAATAATCTGATTTATCTACTGTGAGTTTTCCGGAAAGTTGTTTGTTTTTATTGGTAACGTAATTGAAAAACTCAGTTGCGGCTGTAGTCGGTCCGAAAATGATAGTTTTTGAATACGGTTTGATTTTTTCTGCTATATCATCAAAGAAAGTGCGGAGTTCCTCGTTTTCTATATTGTGTTTCTGATATTCATTGTTGGATGACCTGAAGTTGCCAAGCTTTGATCCACTTCCTGATTCCCCCGGAATTCTTAAATGACTTTCATTCTCAGATTCAATTTCTATGATTTGTCCATCAAGGGTTATAAGTTTTGCCGAAGCATGATCCATCCAAACTCCTGCATGATTAGTTTCTTCTGAATTTTTCATTTGAAATTAAATTAATATTTATAGCGCAAATGTAAAGTAGTAAACCTGATAATAATTGATTAGAAGCATTATTTATCTTGATAACGATCATTATTGGATTGGAATTTCTGTGGTAATTTCGTAATACTAATCATAATTAAAGTTCAGACAAAATGAAAATATTGTGTCCAACAGATTTTTCAGAAGCGGCTTTCAATGGTATTGAGTATGCTGCAAAAATTGCTGAATACTTAAAAAGTTCACTAACTCTTGTAAACATCCAAAAGATATCTGTGGGTGAAGGAGTCACCATGTTTGCGGGTGGAGAACGTGAGTCGCATAAGCAATCTCGTGAAGCTTCGGAAGTTCTATACGGATATTGTCGAGATATCAATACAACGTTTAAAATTCCTGCTGACTTCTTAGTGATGACATCCGGTTCAACATTTGAGAAAACAATTGCAGAAGTCGGAGATAAATACGATTTAATAGTGATTGGAACGAATGGAGTTAGCCAGCTTTCAACGTACTATTTTGGAACACACAGTTATCAGATTTCTAAAGAAGCGAATTCCCCGGTATTAATCGTTCCATTGGATTGTGAATTTACGCCATTCAAAAAAATTGTTTACGCTACAGATTATCATATCGGTGATGAATTATTGTTAAAGCAAGTTCAGTTTCTTTTGGAAAATTTCAATACTGAAATAGAACTAGTTCATGTCAGCACATATGAAATAACTTTAAGTGCTGATGTTTTTCTTGATTTTAAAAATAAGTTAGAACAGGCATTGAATTATAATCCTAAAGTTTCTTTTAAAAGAGTAGTCAGTGAAAATATTATTGAAAAACTGGAGAAAATAGTTGGAGAGGATAATTCCGATTTACTTGTTGTTTGTCTACAAAAACATTTACTGCCTTATCAAATGGTACATAAAAATCTGGTCAAGGAACTTACTTCGGATTCATTGGTTCCTGTACTTGTTTTTCATAAATATCAATTTGAGAGTGACCATATTGATTTTTGAGGAATGCTCTTTTAGGATTATTTTGATTAGGCCTGGCGGGGGGGCAATTTCTTTGGATATCTCGCTACTGTTTGAAAATTGAAAGTGTAAACGGGCACTGAATTTTAAACTTAAGCGCTGCCTTGTGAAATTGATAAAAAAGAGAAACATGAATTAAATCATGTGTTTCAGCCGGAAAATCTTTTTTTTATCTTGGTGGAATATTGCATAGAAAAATGGTACTATTTTGTGAAATTGCGCCCGGAAATCGGGTTTCATTTGGAGTGGATTGGCTTACAACTTGAATTTCAGCATAGTAGGAAAACTCAATTCTCCTGGAAAAGCTATTTTTGGTGCATATTTTGGCAATCTTAAGCGAAATTGTCTAATGAATTTTGTTAACTTTCGGCAGTTGTCGGGATTAGATCGTAGGGGAGTCAAAGCCTTCACTCCGGAGATTTTTCCGCAATTCCAAATTCGTTATTCCTGAAATGAATAGTAAAAAAGTATTTATAACTGGTGTCACCGGATTCGTAGGTCGGCATATTGCTGAACACTTCCATGAACAGGGATTTAGCGTATCCGGACTGGTAAGGGATAAACAAAAATTTCAGGAGGCCAACATCCCTTTCGTTACTCCGGTTTGGGGTCATCTTACTGAAATTCCTGATGAAGCCTTAAAAGATATTTCTTATTTTATTCATGTTGCAGGAGTGATTAATGCAAGAGATAAAAATCATTATTACGATATCAATGCTACCGCTACAGGCAAGTTGCTTGAAAAGATTAAATTGGTTAACCCTGAGTTTGAAAGATTCCTTTATATCAGTTCTTTGGCGGCAGCCGGTCCGGCATTATTGGAGCCAAGGACATTGATGGAAATAGAAGCACCGGTGTCGCATTATGGCCGATCGAAATTTATGGGTGAGCAAGAAGTTGTAAAATCTATTTCTGCTTTTACTATCTTGAGACCGCCCGTAATGTACGGTCCGTACGACAGAGGAATGTTGATGCCGTTTCAAATGGCAGAGAAATATGGCATTGCTCCTTTAATTGGTAAGGGATTATCTAAAATAGATTTCCTTTACATCGATGATTTTGCAAAAGCTTGTTTTGATGCAATACAATCACCGAATACAATTGGGAAGAAGTATTTTTTAGGCGGAAATTCTCTCAACTGGCAAGAGTTCTGGGGCCTAATGAAAATAGCATATGGAAAAAAATTAAGAATCATTTCTATCCCACCCACAATTGTTAAAGGATTGGGATACATAAATGATATAGTAAATAATTCAATGTTGAATAGTGATAAAGTTAAAGAAATTACAAGCCCGAATTGGACCTCAAATTGTGAAGAGGCAAAACGAGATTTTAATTTTAGCAGACAAATGGAAAACCTAGAAGGTGTATGTTCAACTTATAAATGGTATAAAACAAAAGGATGGTTGTAGATAACATTAAAAATCAAACGGAAGATAGACCTTT
>CAYHCU010000093.1:0-10724 GCA_964355035.1 uncultured Flavobacteriales bacterium
AATCCACAGTGGGATGTTAACTTACTTGGTCCTTTAGCGCATGCAAGTCTTGGAATTGAAAACCTAATCGGTGATTCATTAATTGAAGCTGATGCTAATGGTGCAATCCGATTATTGATTGACACCTCTTATTCAAATTTTAAGTTAGACTCTATTTATGAAATTCCGGATACGTCAATTTCAACTGTCGTAATCTTCCCTCCTTTTCCACAAACAATTCAACCAAATACGCCTTTTCTCTCTAATAACAATAATGTAAATCTGGGAGTTTCAGGGGTGCAATTAAAATTAGCCGACCTTCAAAACGGTTCAATCTTAATTGAAATGAAAAACACTTTGCGTTCGAAAATTTACTACACCTACACTATTCCGAAAGCTAAAAAAAATGGTGTTCCTTTTTCCGTTACGTTTACGGTTGATTCAGCTTCAACTACAGATCCGAAATTCTTCTCAGGAAATTATGATTTCACAGGCTATACAATTGACCTGACAGGCTCCACCGGCGGACTTTACAATACAATAGCCTACAGCGTGGAAGCTAGAGCAAATCCTACAGGAGTTGAGTTTAATTTGTTCGGTAGCGATACATTAATAAATGTAAAAACATCTTTTTTAGGAATTACGCCAAAGTATGTTCGCGGCTATTTGGGACAAGCTGATCTCTCAGATAATAAGAGTCTAAACCTTGGAATTCGAAGCTTGATCTCTAACGGAACAATTCTGCTTGATAGTATTGAAATGAAATTTGAAGTTGTAAATTATATTGGTGCCGATATTCAGGCCTATGTCAATCAAATGTTTTCTGTGAACAATCAAAATGGAACTACAATTCAATTGAACTCGCCTACCCTTATTCAACATTATCTGAATATCAACCGCGCTGCTGAAGATGCGCCGGTGAGCTACAACGTACATCCTTCCTATTATTCTGCAGTGCTCAATAATTCAAATAGTAATATCAAACAAATCATCGAAAGCTTACCTGATAGTTTGAAATATGATCTTTCACTGAATTTAAATCCGCTTGGAAACATCTCCGGTAGCACAGACTTTATTTACAGCGATAAAATTGTTGACACGCGAATACAGGTTTCAATGCCTTTGGCTTTTGCTGCTAATCAACTAACACTTTCTCAAACCATCGATTTTTCAATTCAGAATTCAACCGACTTGGATCCAATTGGTCCAAGTGAAATCACCATATATGCAGATAATGGATTCCCATTCGACATGGATATTCAATTATCGTTGTTGGATGAAACAGGAAGTACAATAGACAATTTGCTTGTTCCCGGATTAATAGGTTCTGCTCAGACAAATATAAATAACCTCGTTTCTGCCTCTACGTTGACCAAACTTAAGGTTCCAACAACAGAATCGCGAAAAGAAAAGTTAAAAGCCACAAAACAAATCAGAATTCGTGCAGCTTTCACTACTCCAAATTATCCACAATTGTTCCAACTATATAACACTTACCATCTCGACCTAAAATTAATTGGCGATGGTGAATATCATATTCGATAATCTGTGAAAAGAATCAGCTTCGTCATCCTGCATTTATTTCTTTTTTATTCTGCTTTTGCCGGAAAATATGACGGCGATTCTACGACTCTAAATTCTATTTCAATTTCTTCCGAATATTTTTTTGGCTCAAATTCGTTGACAGATGATTTGGTTTCAACTTATTTTAAAAGAGGCTTTATTTCAAATGAGATGAAAGATGTCGTGAGTAAAAACTTGTCAAATTCAAATCGATTCGGTGTTGGCTTTAATTACGCTCTTAGTTTTCGTCATAAAACAGATTCTTTATTTGGATTGCGACATTCGTACTATCAAATCGGTTTCAGAGATGTTTATCATATCGACTCTAAATTCAGTAAAGATATGTTTGAATTGTATTTTCGAGGAAATAAAAATTACGCAGGGAAAACTGCTTCGCTGAATGATTTTGAGTTCAATCAGATTTTCTATCAACAGCTTAGTTTCATGTTTGGACACACTTTTAAAAACGGATTAAACAAATATGAATTTACGACAGGAATAAGCTTTAATAAGGGATATGAGTTGTTGCTTATTCAAGCACCTACTGCTGGCATTTTCACCCAGGAATCCGGCGAGTATTTAGATCTGAATGCAAACCTTTCAATTCAAAAAAATGATTCTGCCAAGGATGGAAAACTTGCATTCAATGGATTTGGGGGGTCAATTGACTTTTCTTTTAAGTGGACTGATCGAAAGAAAAGAGATCTGGAATTTTCAATGACAAACCTTGGTTTCATTGGATGGAATAAAAAAACAACATCCATAGAAGCAGATACAAGTTTTCGTTTTGAAGGAGTTGATATCACTCAATTATTCGATTTCACTGATTCAGTGTCTTCAACAATAAATTTCGATTCTACCCTCGTTGAACCCTATCTTACAAGCCGGAGTAAAAAAGCACATTCCACTTCCTTACCTGCCCTTGTTAAACTAACCTACACCATTCCTATCGACAAATACCATATTCGAATGGAAACAGGGATCGGAAATTTGTTTTTCACAAAGAGTCTACCAATTATTTGGCAGAATTATCAGTACAAGTTAAATCAATCGCATTCATTCGGATTAAAACTCAGCTATGGTGGTTATTCCGGGTTTAACATCGGACTTAATTACGAATTGAAACTCAGTGGGTGGAAATTCCAGCTGCGTAGCGATCAAGTTAATGGATTGTTGTTAAAGAATGGTACAGCTCAAGGTGCTTTTGTATCTTTGGCAAAGTATTTTTAAACGAAACTATGTTATCGAAAATTCCATTTATCAAAAATACCGACTCAGGAAACTTTTTCCTCCTTGCCGGTCCATGTGTTGTTGAAAGTGAAGAAATGACAATGGGTATTGCAAAACGTGTTCAGGAGATTACTGAGCGACTCAAAATTCCATTCATCTTCAAAGCAAGTTATCGCAAAGCGAACCGTAGCCGGATTGATTCTTTTACCGGTATTGGCGATGAAAATGCTTTGAAAATTCTTGCTAAGATTCGTAGTACTTACAAAGTTCCAATTGTAACGGACATTCACGAAAGTGACGATGCTGAAATTGCAGCACAATATGTTGATGTTTTACAAATACCAGCATTCCTGTGTCGACAAACAGAATTGCTTCTTGCTGCTGCCGCTACGGGAAAGGTTGTGAATATAAAAAAAGGTCAATTCCTCTCCGGAGAATCCATGAAATTTGCTGTCGACAAAGTTCGCAATTCAGGTAATCCAAATGTGATGCTAACAGAACGCGGAAGTATGTTCGGCTATCAGGATCTTATTGTAGATTTTCGTGCAGTTGCCGATATGAAAAAAAATAATGTGCCTGTCATTCTCGATATCACGCATTCATTGCAACAACCAAATCAACCTTCAGGTGTTACCGGTGGTCAACCGGACATGATCGAATTGATTGCAAAAGCAGGAATTGCTGTTGGCTTTGATGGCATCTTCGTAGAAACACATCCTGATCCTAAGAATGCTAAATCCGATGGAGCAAATATGCTTCATCTTGATCTTTTGGAAGGAATGTTGGAGAGGTTGATTCGGATTAGGAAGGCCGTCAACCTGTAAGGAACTCGTAGGTCTCTTTGTACGACTGATTGTTTATCGCAATTTTCTTTAGACCCGCCAGCACAGTTTCAAATCCTGCATCAACTTTCAAAGGTTTGTTATCAAAGGAAGAATCGGATTAATTTAGCTGCCGTACCTATTTGGATTCACCTTTAATAGCAGTAAACAAACCTTTGAACACACTCGTAAATTAAATCTCTCCCCAAGAAATGAAGGTGACCTTAAAAATCATTATAAAATTGAAAATTTCAGAAACCAACAACGAAAAATTGTCTCATAAAAATTTTGCGTTTTTCTGCGTATTCTGCGAAAATCTGCGGGATAAAAAAAAATAGCGCTTCCTCGCCCACTGCACTTACCTCCTGAATTAATTGTTGTAATCACTTATCAATCGAAACAATCAGAAACTCCGTCCTCCTGTTCTGTGATTTTCCTGCATCAGAGGAGTTGTCAGCAATTGGTTTTGTATCACCGTAGCCCTTCGATGTTAATCGTGTTGCAGGAATACCGGCAGTAATCAAATAATCGTAAACTGTTTTTGCACGTTTTTCGGAAAGAGTTTGATTGTATGGCTTGCTACCTACATTATCCGTATGACCGCTGATTTCAAAATGCACTTTCGGATTTTTGATGAGAAAATCCATCAGCTTTGTAAGCTCTGCTTTCGATTCTTCTTTCAAATCAAATTTATCTGTATCATAAAAAATGTTTTTAAGTACGATGGACTGCCCTGCTTTAATTGGTTTCATCGGTACATCTTTCAAAACAGGATCCTTTGCAGACTTTGGATCTTTCAATTGAAAATTATCAGAATAAAAAAGATAGCCGTCTTTGGAAACATTCAAAGCATAACTTCTTCCTGCAGGTAAGCATACAATGAATTGTCCGTTGACAGAATTAGAAGTTGAACGAACTACCGGTTTTCCTGTTGCGAGATCGATTAGCTCAAAGGAAGCTCCGAGCGGGATTTTAGTATCAGCGTCATAAACTTTCCCCTTCATATATGTGATTGGTTGAGGTCGCGCCTTTTCATAGAGATTGAATTGATAAAGATCCTCTCCACCTTTCCCGCCTTGTCTGTCGGAAGAAAAATATCCTGTTTCACCATCAGGGCTTACCAGCAATGATTGCTCATCACTTGGAGTATTAATCGGATAACCAATATTTATAGGTTCACCCCATTCTCCATTCGGTTCACGTTTACAGTAAAAAATATCTTGTCCTCCCATTCCTGTGTGGCCGTTCGATGAAAAATAAATTGTTTGATCATCGGGATGAATAAATACTGACATTTCATCAGCTGATGTATTAATTTTGTCACTTACTGAAACCGGTTCTGACCATTGTGCATTGTCACCGATTTTTGTAACATAAATATCACGCTGAGTGACATTATTTGCTCCCTTTATTTCCCGAACAAAATAAAGTGTTCTTCCATCAGAAGAAAAAGATGGCTGGCTCTCCCATGAACCGGTATTGACCGGAAATTCCAGATTCCTTGGATTCGTAAATTTATCTCCAACTTTCTTGGCAATAAAAAGATCGCAACTTCCTTTGGTCTTGCGTTGATTTGATTCATAATATAATTCTTCACAAGCAGTGAAAAACAAGTATTGTCCATCCGCAGATAATGAAGGTGCGCCTTCGTTTCCTGTTGAATTGATTTCGGTTACGGGTTGTGCTTTACTCCAACCTTTTGCGCTCATGTTACTGATATAGAAATCCTCCTGCTCTTGCTTTCTTCCATTTGCATCCACAGATTTTAATCTTCTCGTAAATAAAAATGTCTTACCATCACCGGTGATAGCAGGAAAATATTCTTGGTCAGGAGAATTTATACTATCTCCCATATTCACAGGATTAAATGGTACAGGGTTCTTTACAGCTTCTTCTGCGAAGACACAATTAGCAATCATCGTTTTTGCTTTTGCAGAAAGCGAGTTTGAAATTTTGAGATAGCTAATAAATTTTTCGAAATCGGCTTTAGCTTCAGAATAATGACCGCCTAAATACTCAACCGTTGCCAGACCATAAAAATTATTGATGAAGAAATCAGGATTGATTGAAATAGCATTTCGAAATGCTGCAATCGATTTTTCATAATCTCTTTTGTCAGCATTGATATTGGCTTTGAGCATGTGTGCTTCAATAAATCTCGGATCTGCATTAATTGCTTCTTCCAATGATTCCAATGCCTTGTCATTTTGTCGTACATCATAAAATTTCAATGCAGCATCAAAATTTCTGACAGCTTTAGGAATAGAAGATGTATATTCCCGTTGTGCAAATGCTGTAAAGGAGAAAAATGTTAGAATTAGGATGAGAACTCGGGTATTGCTCATGGTTATTATTTAGTTTCCTGAAACACTATTTACTGAACGAAAATACTAAGGAATCTGCATCACTTTATGAGTCTGAATGGAAATTCTCCACTGTGGGTGCTGCTTTACATATTCAACGATTAATGGCATGACTTTATTGAAGACAGAATGTTCAGGCTGAAGGTAGAGAACACAATCGGAGTGAACTTGCCCTGCATTTGTCTCTGCCCATTCAAAATCCGATTGATTATAGATAACTACTTTTAGTTCATCGGCAATCTGTAATGATTCCGCAACCGGTGCTTTAAATTTTTTCGGCGAAACACAAATCCATTCCCATTCTCCTGTGATTGGATATGCTCCACTTGTCTCAAGCCAACAAGAAAGAAATTTTTCGTGTAAGGAATGCGTTAAAGGAAGTAAATTGTACATGCAAGGTTCTCCACCGGTGATTACCACTTTTTCTGCCTTCGCTTTTTCTACACGAGCAAGCATTTCAGAAATCGTGACTTTCGGAAAATTATCGGTTGTCCAGGAATCTTTTACATCGCACCATACACAACCAACATCACAACCTCCCAGTCGTAAAAAGTATGCTGCTTTTCCGGTATTAAATCCTTCTCCCTGGATGGTGTAAAAATCCTCCATAAGAGGATATGCTGTGTTTAAATCGTAATTCATGTGTAGGAAATCATAAGTGCGAATTTAGAAACTGATTTCCTTCTTTGCAGCACGTAAGGTGTTTTTTAATAAACCGACGATTGTCATTAACCCGACACCGCCCGGAACAGGAGTTATCCATGCACATTTTGGTGCAACGTTTTCAAAATCTACGTCACCGGCAAGTTTAAATCCACTTTTTGTTTTATCGGATGGAATGCGTGTAATGCCAACATCAATTACGATTGCTCCTTCTTTCACCATGTCGGCCTTTAGAAAATAAGGTTTTCCTAATGCTGCAATGACAATGTCAGATTGAGCAGCTATTGCTCCCAAGTCAGATGTTTTGCTATGGCAAAGTGTAACAGTGCAGTTTCCCGGATTTCCGTTTCTTGCCATCAGAACACTCATTGGCATTCCAACGATATTACTTCTTCCGATGACAGCACAACTCTTGCCTGCAGTTTCTATATTGTAATACTCCAACATCAACAAAATTCCATAGGGAGTTGCCGGAATATAGCAAGGCAAATTCTGCATCATTCGTCCCGAATTTACCGGATGAAAACCGTCCACATCTTTGGATGGTGAAATTGCTGAAGTTACTTTCTGAACGTTGATCTGTGGTGGTAATGGAAGCTGTACAATTAATCCGTCAATAGAATCATCCTGATTGATCTCTTCAATTTTGCGAAGCAATTCTTCTTCCGTAATTGTTGATTCAAAACGAATCAAGCTCGACATAAAACCAATTTCAGCACAACTTTTTACTTTGCTGGCAACATAGGTTTCAGAAGCTCCACTATTACCAACAAGAATTGCACACAAATGTGGCGGTCGTTGCCCTTTTGAAACCATAGCCTTTACTTCCTCAGCCATTTTAATTTTCCACTCGGCACTGGTTACTTTTCCGTCAAGTATTTTCATGTTTATTTTTGTCCAATTATAACATTATTAAAGAATCAAAATTACCGACGCATTCCAGGCATATTTCGCATCATTTTCGCAGCTTGATCCTTATTTGAAAAAACCTTCATCATCTTCCGCATTTCATCGAATTGCTTGATCAGCTTGTTCACATCTTGTATCGTTCTACCGCTTCCATTTGCAATTCTTTGTCGACGACTTCCATTAATAATAGCCGGATCCTTTCTTTCTTCAACAGTCATTGAATGAATCATTGCTTCAATGTGCTTGAATGAATCGTTGCTGATATCAATATCACGAACTGCTTTTCCTACGCCAGGAATCATTCCTAACAAATCTTTCATGTTTCCCATCTTCTTGATCTGTTGAATCTGACTCAGGAAATCATCGAAGCCGAATTGATTCTTCGCAATCTTCTTTTGAAGTTTTGCTGCTTCTACTGAATCGAATTGCTCCTGGGCTTTTTCAACGAGAGAAACAATGTCACCCATCCCCAGAATTCTATCCGCCATACGACTAGGATAGAAGACATCGAGTGCATCTAATTTCTCACCTGTACCAACAAATTTGATTGGCTTATTGACAACTGATTTGATAGATAAGGCAGCACCACCACGTGTATCGCCATCTAATTTAGTAAGAACAACACCATCGAAATTTAATCGATCGTTGAAAGTTTTTGCAGTGTTAACAGCATCTTGACCTGTCATTGCATCGACAACGAAGAGGATTTCATTGGGATTGATAGCCTTTTTGATTGCTTCAATCTCATTCATCATCTCTTCGTCGATCGCTAAACGACCCGCTGTATCGATGATGACAAGGTTATGATTAAACTGTTTGGCAAAAGCAATTCCGTTTTTCGCAATCTCAACAGGATTTTTATTTCCTTCTTCAGAATAAACAGGAACACCGATTTGTTCACCCAATATTTTCAACTGATCAATCGCTGCGGGCCGATACACGTCACAAGCAACCAAAAGCGGAAGTTTCTGCCGTTTCGATTTCAAAAACATGGCAAGCTTTCCTGACAATGTTGTTTTTCCGGAACCTTGCAAACCAGCCATTAAAATGATGGATGGATTGGACGAAATATTCACATCCACCTGATCGCCTCCCATGAGTAACACTAACTCATCGTGAGCAATTTTGATCATCAATTGCGCCGGCGAAACTGAATTTAAAACGTTTTGTCCTAGTGCTTTTTCCTTTACTGTATCAGTGAATTGCTTTGCAACTTTAAAGTTTACATCGGCATCCAATAATGCTTTACGAACCTCTTTGAGAGTTTCAGCAACATTGATCTCCGTAATCCTACCTTCACCTTTAATGAGCTTAAAGGCTCTTTCGAGTTTGTCCGATAAATTTTCAAACATAAAATTCCTGTATTTTTTAGTCTCGCGAAATTAGGGAAAACTTTTATTTAAACCCCATTAAACTATCCTCCCCTTTACACATTTTGTAACCCGAGAAAAACCTTTTCAATAGATAGTTAATTACGTCAACTAAAATCGAGTAAGCGACACCTCAACGGATAGACTTAACGCTTTGATATTTAAGTTCTTGAAGGTTGTAATATAAAGCCACGATTTATCAACGTTTCTTCTCCGCAATTTACCGCATTATTAAAAATTGGAAGTAATTCAATGCGTGAGCGTTTCAAAAAAAATCCCGCAGAAAAACGCAGATTTACGCAGATTTTTCGCAGAGAAAATAAGTCTGTATTCGGTTCCGCAGAGTAAAAATTGTTTTAAAAAATGAAAAATTTAGAAAGCAACAATGAAAATTGTTTCATAAAAATGTTTCATTTTTCTGCGGGAATCTGCGGAATTCTGCGGGACAAAAAAATCCAGCACTCCTGCAACCACTGCACTCACCTCCGGAATTAATTTCCTCAACAATCCACTTCCACAACCAAACCATCATACGCCAATCGAATATTCTCCGGAAGTTCATTCTCAATCAATTCGTGCAGTCCTAATTGATGAGAAATGTGTGTCAAATACGTGATCTTCGGTTTTAACTCATCCACTAATTCCATTGCTTCAGCAAGGTTAAAATGCGAAACATGCTTTTCAATCCGTAGCGTATTTAGCACGAGAACTTCTGAATTGCGGATTAATGATTTGGATTCTTCAGAGATAAAGTTTGCATCCGTAACGTAAGAAAAATTACCGATTCGAAATCCTAAAACAGGCATATTCATATGCATCACAGGAATTGGAAGCAGTTGAATTCCTGCAACCTGAAATGGTTCATTGGTAATCGTATGTAAATTTATTTTGGGAATGCCGGGATAATTGTCGCCATTGAAAATATAAAAGAACTCTCTCTTTAAGGCTGTTTGAACCTGTAAACTGGCATAAACATCCATTGGTTTGCGCTGAAGATAGTTGAATGCTCTGACATCATCTAAACCGGCAATGTGATCTTTGTGTTCATGTGTAAAAACTACGCAGTCCAGAGAATCAACACCTTCCCGAAGCATTTGCTGACGAAAGTCAGGTCCGGTATCAATCACAAGCCGATGCGTTCCTGAATCCACCATCAACGATGATCGCAAGCGTTGATCTTTAGCATCAGAGGAAGTGCAAATTTCGCATTTACAACCAATCATCGGAACTCCTTGAGAAGTTCCTGTACCTAAAAAGGTGAATTTCATAGGGTCAACACTACTATTAAGTTAAGAAGCGGATGAGAAATCAATCTCGGCATTGCGGATCTCATGTAGCAGTTTAAGATTTTTTTCATCTAGAAGACTTTCATCTAAGGCTAAGCCTTTAATGGCTTCAATAAGGTAGGTCACTTTGGCTTCAACAGGAGCAAACTTATTCAATACAATGACATTAGAGTTTTCAATCAGACAACTGCCGGATTTAAAATTTCCTTTTTCATTACGCCTTCACGGACAGTCGCCATTTGAGGCCGGCATTCGGGATTTATAATCCATGCAATAATATTTCCACCGAAAGCGGGACGAATCTGATACAACAGGTTTTTGTATATTTTGTCAGCCTTCTTATCTTCATGATCACCGATTTCGAGGCTTGTGCAATCAGCGGTTAGTCCACTGTGCAGTGCAGATGATACTCTCGGGCCCAGATCGCGGCCAATAGGTGTTGCCCCCATCAAGGCAATCTGAGGTTTTTCTTCCTTGAATAGTTTTATCAGAACAGCTGCGTGTGGTGAAGTTGTATAGGGAGCCAAACGGGGGTCATCA
>CAYHCU010000094.1:0-10679 GCA_964355035.1 uncultured Flavobacteriales bacterium
AGAGAAAGTGATTGAAAAAATTACACGCGATGGTAAAACTTATTTTGTGATCAACGATTATCAAAAGCTGAGAACTTTATTTGGTCAGCTGCTAAGAGAAATTCAACGTATAAAATCAGAAGGCGATTTTAAAAGCGGTCAAAAACTTGTTGAAACCTATGGAGTAAAAGTTGATCAGACACTACTAACAGAAGTTCATGAGCGCTTTAGTAAATTAGATATTGCTCCTTATATGGGATTCATCCAGCCGAAATTGGTTCCGATAATGGATGGAGATAGAATTATTGACGTTAAAGTAAAGTATCCGAAAGATATTATTTCAGAAATGTTAGACTATGGAAAATCGTATCGTTACCTACCGGCAGTTTGGAATTAGTGATTGGTAAGTGGTGATTGGTATGCAGATTAAAAGCTGGGGAGTGATTTAATTTTAGGAAGGTTAAAATTTTTCCTCAGAAAGGCGTAGAAAAGCGCAGAATTTCTAACTAAATCTATGCGGTAAACAAAAAATTATGGGGTGATTGAAGGGAGAAGAGGAAGACAAAACCCTACAAGATTCATGCTGAATACATCTGACACCATTTGCAAAATGTATTCTTTTAACCAATCATATTAAGAACTAAGTTTTGTTTGAAAGATGAAAATGCTGCAAGCATCTTGTAGCGGTTTGCTTTCCCCTCTCTCCCTCTGAAACGATGCATTCGTCATCCTGCAAAGGAACTTTTAGGTCTCTTTGTACGACTGATTATTCCTCGCAATTTTATCTTTAAACTCGCCGTGCATAGTTTCAAATCCTGCATCATGTTTAAATGTTTATATGCAGCTATTAAAAATGAATCTAAATTTGTTTCATCGAGCCGACGTTCCTAGATATGTCCCTTTTTATTGCCGTCCCTTTTAAGGGATGGAGGAGAAATACAGAGTCACATTTATTTTCAGGGGAGTGAACAAAGTTTCACTCTCAACTATTAGTAGACATAATAAAAAATCGGATTGCGTAAGCTGTCGTACTTAGAAACCTACAAGTTTCTTACAGAATGACAGTCATGTTACTTAGAAGAGAGAGGTAAAAACGTACAGGATTCTTTCAGAATAGTGCTGTCACCATTTGCAAAATTTATCTATTTAACTAATCATATTTATCTTACGAATACAAATACTGCATCATTTCAACATCCAGCAATTTACCAAATTTAATGCCGACTTCTTTCAATGTTCCCACATGGCGATAGCCAATTTTTTCGTGAATATGTATGCTTGATTTATTCTCTGAAGTGATTCTTGAAATAACAGTGTGGTTTTTTACTCTGCCACCTTCCAAAGTTATTACTTCTAAAAGTTGTGAACCTACTTTCTTTCCCCGATGTTCATGATGAACATAAACAGAAACTTCAACTGTGGTTTCATACGCACATCGATCACTCCAAGGACTTAGAGATGCCCAACCGATAATGATGTTATTTTCTTCTGCAATTAAAATGGGATGATTTGCTTTGTGTTTTCGAAACCATTCTAACTGTTGTTCAAATGTCCGCTCAGATGTATCGAATGTAGCTGTTGTGTTTCGAACAGCTTCATTGTAGATGTCTAAAATTGCGGGCAAATCTTTTTCAGTAGCACTGCGAATTGTAATCATGAAATAAAGTTAAGATTTTTTATAATGTAAACCTGAACATAAAACCACCTTCAAAGTATCCGTAAAAACCGGGAATGATATCGACAAATGGTTTTAAATCTAAGCCAACGGTAATCGGTGCCCCTTTGAATTTATACTCTAGTCCTAAAATAAAATCAGCCCCAAGAGAAAATTGACTATTGTAATGTTCATCATAGACAATCACTTTGTTGCCTTTGTATTTGTAATATCTGAAGTCGCCGTAACTGTAATCGCCGGAATAAAATCCTACATGAGCGCCACCACCGTAATACCATTTCAATCCTTCTGCATTTGGAAAGGATTGATGCTTTTCATAAAGCCCTGTAATGATAAATGAATGTCGGCCAAAGCCGACTATTCCTTCAAGAGCGCCGGTTGAACTCACAAAATGTTTTACTGTAATGCCGCTACTCATCCCTCCTAATCGAAATCCAATTCCTGTGGCATAGTCTTGTGCATTGGTAGTCATGCTTGATATAGCTATCAAAACAAGTATAATTATTTTTTTCATAGGTAAATATAATTTTTGTCGGTTATTTAATTTGACACAAAATTACCTCTGAATATAGGCTTGAAAATGATTTTAAGTAAAAATTATTTGCTTTGATTAAGCATTTCATCAATGGTTTGCTGTGTAATTGGGTGATAATTAGGCCGTGCAGTACCATAAATTTCATGCGCCATTTTTTTACCTGCTTCAGTTTTAAGCATACTTGCAAAAAGTGGTTTTACAAATTTTCTTCGTCCTACGTCATTCAAAAATATTTTTAGTGCCGGATAAGCTGCTTCATAATTATTGTCCACGGATTTTTCCAACCAAGCAAATAGTATTTCTGAATTGCCGGATGATGAGAAATGAAATGCTGAATCAAGTTCTTTCATCTGTTCAACTGATAATTTTGAAGGAAGTTTACCAATAAACCGAAGCCACTCATAAGTGGAAAATCCTTTTGTTGACAATTCTTTTGTAGGTTTACCTTTTTGCCATTCGCCAATTAATATTTCTACCTGATTAAATTTCTCTGATGTTATTTGTGGACAGCTGGCTGGCAAACCCGATTTGTAAATCCACTCTTCTATATTTATTTTCTTTTCTAAGTCAACATTGCCGTTCAGCAGATCTGATTTGTACTCTTCAATAAACTCTTCAGTTGTGATTGTTCCAAAAGCATGACGATGAAAATAATTTTTCAGAAAAGCGTCAAATCTTTGTCGACCGACCGATTTTTCAATCAGCAATAGAAGAAAGTGACCTTTTTCATAAGCAATGTCATTCATTCCATCATCAGGATCACGACCGGTGAGATTTAGTTTTAAGTGTGTATCAGCGCTTGTATCACCTAATTCTTTGATTGTTGATTTTAAATCTTCCAGGCCAAGTAGGCACTGCATGTCTGCAAAATCTTTTCCGTATAATGCTTCCATGATACGCAATTCAAAATAGACGGTGAAACCTTCATTCATCCAGAAGTCGTCCCAGGTTGCATTGGTTACAAGGTTCCCGCTCCATGAATGTGCTAATTCGTGTGCTACTAATGATGTGAGTGATCGATCACCTGCAAGAATTGTTGGTGTAGCAAATGTTAGCATCGGATTTTCCATTCCGCCGAAGGGAAAAGAGGGAGGAAGGACAATCAGATCATAGCGACCCCAGGCATAATCGCCATATAATTTTTCAGCAGCATTTACCATCTGCGGCAGATCTGCAAATTCGTAAATTGCTTTATCAATAGTAACTTGTTCGGCATAAACACCTGTTCGTGCATCCAGTGGTTTGAAAATAAAATCACCCACAGCAAGTGCAAGTAAGTAGGCCGGAATTGGTTTAGGCATTGTGAAATGATAAATGCCCGAAGTGTTTCTCTCCTGCGGATTTTCAGCACTCATTGCAGCCATTAATTGCGAAGGAACTTTTACAGTCGCTTCATAGGTAAATCGAATGCCGGGGCTATCTTGAATCGGAACCCATGTTCGGGCAAGTATCGCTTGTGATTGAGTGAATAAAAAAGGTTGTTTCTTTCCGGCAGTTTGTTGTGGCGAAAGCCATTGTAAAGCTGCCGCTCCCGGTGATGTTGAATAATGGATGGTAATGAACTTAATTGAAGAATCGATTGAAACAATTAATTCTTTCCCTAAAAAGGGAATCTCATTTCCAAGGGAATATTTTACCACACTTTCACTTTCTCCCGCAGTAATTTTTCCAATATTGAGATCTTTTGTATCTAAATGAATTTCTTTTGCAATCCCATTTGTTTCAAGATTCAGTTTTGCTTTTCCAAAAAGAATTTTCTTTTCAAAATCAACTTCAATGTTCAGATTGAGATGAGTGACCTTCGCTTCATCAGCTTTTGCAAAAGAATGGGGATCTTGTTTCATTATAGTTGTTTTATTGGCTACTTTAGGTTTTTCCTGATTTATGCATGCTGAAAAAACCAAAGATAAGATGAATGAAATGAAAATGGTTTTTGGCACTTGTTGAATTTTGGCAAATGTACGAAATGTTGGGGATATGACTCTTGAGTCAACTGAAGTAGTGAATACACCTGTTTTCGGCAAAAAAGGATTATGGAATAAATCAATTTCCCTATTCAAATGTAGTTTATTTACCATACCAAATTAGAAATATTGGCACCTAGATTTCTTGAACCAAATGATGGTAATCAAACCAACTCTAACGGGATTTGTAAAATACTATTCCCGGGAGAGTCATTTTTGTAAAATTGAACATTTCAGGATCTTTGATAAAGTTTATAAAGTCGCTATCATTTTGAAGATAATAATCAGTTGTCAAATTGCTTTCGTTAACAATATATTTGATATCTCTATTCTTGATAAATGTTCTAAATGGGATTTGTTTTTTTAATCTTGGAGGATATATTTTATTATTCGGATCAACAAATGCTTCGTTTACCGGAGTTTGCCAAAGAATTCCAATTGGTTCCTTTGATTTAATGTCATTAAAATAATGAATCATCTCTATATTAATTTGTGGTAAATATGTCTCATTCTTTTTTATAGGATTAGCTGTCCACCCTGTAGATAAGGAAGGTGTAATAATCCAAATGGCTATTCCTGACAAAAACGCAACATGAATTTTTACTTTATCGTGATTAAGAAAAATTTTTGAAATGATCATACTAAAAATAAAAATAAATAGCATCGTTTGAACAACTAAATAATGTTCTCGAGGATAAATGACAATAGATGAAATTGCAATCATGATCATAATTGCTGATATGTAAAAATACAATAGGAGATTTGAGTTTAATATAGATTTTACCTTTTTGTAATTTATAGCAATACAAAGTAAAACTACCGATAACAATATCAATTCAAAGTAGCGCGTTGTTTTATATACGTATGACGATCCGGGGTAGAGCCCTGGCCGTTCTAGTCCGACATAAATACTAGCTAAGATATAATTTTTTAAATTATACCTAAAATGTTGAACTAGTTGTGGCCTGTTGATTCGCCAAGCATCGAATATGCTTGTAGCGTTCGGGAAAGACAGATTTACAATTTCGTCCGTATATTCTGTGCTTTTTTTCATTTCATGATTAAGTTCATTATAATTTCTTGCATAATGTTGTGCAAAGGCGGCATAGGATCGATCTTTTTGAATGGGATTCCCGATTTTTAATAGAAGAATTGCAATAATGGATAGCGAAAAAAATAATGGTTTATATTCTATGTATATATTTATTTTTCGAAAAAGGCAATATAATATTCTTGCCGATGAAAGTAAAATCATTATTACTAAGGCAACATAATATTCTGGCCTTGCAAATATTAAAATTGCCAAACCTGTATTTAGAATTATTAATTTGGTCAGAAGTGCTTTGGTTTGTGAATAGATAATCAAAATACAAAGCACCAAAATTGAGACAAAGAGCATGATAAGTGGAAATACTGTTGTAATACTCGAAATGATAAATATATAACTGGAGAGCAAAGCAACTAAAGGATGTATTTTAAAATATCTCTGACAGATAAAAAATGTCAACGTAGAAAGTATAATTAAAATTACATAATTAGCATGATATAATTGAGTGGGGTTTATATAAATAAATGACAAAAAGTAATACCAATAAGAATATAGAGGTGAAAATAAAATGGAATTTCTTGTTGTACTTATATCTTTGGTATGAAGTAATATTCCGTTTTTTAAGTACTCGGCTTCATCCCAGCTGAGGATGTCTGTAATTTTTCCAAGATTATAAGTATATTTTAGTCCGAGCAAGATTATGAATACAATAAAAATTATATTGATTCCCGTATTAAAATTAAATTTTGAGAAATTATCTGGAAACAATGTAGATGCATATTTTTTTTTAAGCAATTTATTTAAAATAAAATAAATTGACCATGAAAAAATTAGAGCAAATATAGACCATACAATAAACTCGTCGTAGGAATTAATCATAAGTTGGAAAATATAATTATCATAAAAGCGTGCTTAAGTACACTTTATCTAACTAAGACGGTGCTAAATCTAACTAGGACGGTGCTAAGTTAATATTTTTCACTATGAATAATTTAACCAATTTGGGAATGAAACTATTGGTTATTAATAAACAATTTCTTATTAATTATTTTATTGCCCTCTTTTACAGAAACAACAACATAGGTTGATGCAATTGATGTAAGTGTGCGATTGAAAATATTCCCTTTGTTGAAGGACTCGTTGATCAAAATCTGACCTAAAACATCAACAACTTTTATTGTGGCGTCTTTGGCAAGATGATCGAAACGAATTGTCAACGTATTGTTTTTTGAACTGATGACGATTGATTCATTTTTAATTTCAGCAATACCAATAGATGTGACGGTAATCGATTCTGAATAATCGGCAGAACAACCGTCTGATGTTTCTATGTGCAATGAAACAGTGTATGTTCCATCTGCTGCGTAAGTATGATTTGGATTTGCAGAAGAAGATGTATTGCCGTCACCAAAAGCCCATGAATAAACTACAACGCTTCCAATTGCAGCGTTAGTAAATGCAACATCTAATCCGGTTGCTGAATAAGTGAAATTACTTACTGCATTGCCAACAGTTATATTTACTGTAGCTGGTGAACTTGTGCATGGAAGAGATTGTACTTCCCAATCGTAGCAATAGTAGTAATACGTAGCCGGATTTGTTGTTGAATTACTTGTGGTGATGGAAACTAATCCACCTAAAGTGTATGGATAATTCGCTCCGGCATTGTTGCGATACAAATTACTTCCTGCAACGACACCAAGTTGATAATCTCCTGTTGCAGCAATGTCGAAATTTAATTGCGCCCGACTTTGTCCGTTTGGAATGGTCAATGTTTTTGTTTGAAGTAGGGTTCCCGAAGAAGAATATAGGTTGAAAGTTCTGTCTGTCGTTCCTGTTGCATCTACCAATACTGATACCAAACGCATCGGTGCGAAGGTGGTAAAATTTAATCTGCCTTCGAATGATGTATTGTGATAGCCACCTGTTCCAAATGCTGTTGTTGCAGGACCTACATGTTGTAATGCTGTAGGAACAACTTGTCGAACGGTATAGGAAGTATTGGTTGTAAGTATTGGTGTATTAAATGTTAATGAAGTTGAAACAAGATTATTGGAAGCATCATACCATTCAGCTTGATTACCTGAAGTTACAATTGCAGTTAATGATGTTGATGAACTTGTGCAGAATGCTGTTGTTCCTGAAACTGTTGGTGCAGGATCAACTGTTACTGTGATGTAAGAAGATTTTGTCATCACGTCCGAACCGATTGTATTGGTTACAGTAAGAACAACTGTGAATGTTCCTGCTGCTGTATAAACATGTGTCGGATTCTGAATTGTTGAGGTTCCGCCATCACCAAAATCCCATGCCCATTGCTGTGGAATGTCTGTTGAAAGATCGCTGAAGTGTACTGTTCCAAAACATGTTGAAGTGACATCGGAAGTAAATTCTGCTACCGGTGCTGCTGTTGGATTTTGACAGAATGTAGGGATTGCAAAACCTTCTGTTTCATCGCCTGCTGTATTTGCGCTGCCTTGATTTGCATTAAAGCCCATTCCGCGACGAGCGAAAACATCCCAGATTAAACATTTGTGAATGCCGCCATAAAGTAAATCGTCGGCTGCAAGAATAGCATCACGGCCATCTAAGAAACCGGGACCACATGGTTGAAGTTTCATTCCTTCCATTACTAAAGCCATTGTGATATTATTTCCGGAAGTACCGGTAAGCCAGTTTGTATCAAATCCATTTTGATCGATTAAGGCCCAATTTAAATCCCACAATACGGTGCACCATACTTCGCCGATGTCATGTACTTCTGAACTCTGCGCGAGATAACCATAGGTCTCCGGATCAATTGCCATATCTGTTGAATAAGGATACCTTCTTATGCCGGGACCACTTGGAGAATCGCCTAAAGCAAATGTTCCTATACCACGTGAATCTGTACCCGCATCACCAACTTTTTGAGTAAACATTAATGCCAACCAATCGCTCCAGCCTTCACCTGCTTGTTCGCCATTGTTCAAACAATTTGAATTGTTTGGTCCACCGGTTAATCGGTTTGAAACACCATGACCATATTCATGTGTAACAATGCCGTTATCTAATGAGCCATCAATTTGTACAGCAACTGTTGAAGATGGATTCAATGTTCCGTTTACTGTTTCTCCAAGAAGCGTTGCACGAATTAAGTTTCCGTCTGCCTGAGAAATCATTACTGATGGAATGGTGACAGAACCTCCGCTACCATTGTCGCCCATAGAGAAAGGCGATGTTGCATCATTATTAATTACAATAACAGCTACTGCTCCTTCATTTTGTGCTTGAAGAACCTTGTCTACGAAATTACACAGACCACGATCGAGTAAAGCAATTTTCCCACTCAAACTTGCGCCATTGATTAATGGCTCACAAGCATCTGAAGTTGGACTGGTACCATCGATAACTAAAACGATATCTTGTGTAATTGCTGAAGAAATTGCAGGGCCAAATCCTGCACCTACTACTGTATATGTTCCAGCAATTCCTGCAGGACTATTGATCACTAATGAAGATTGAACATTTCCACTCCACAAATACATTTGCATCCATCCGTTTTGTCCGTCATCAGGAGTAGAGAAGTTGGCATTGTTTGTTCCGCCACCATCTTGCGATTCAGCAACAACATAATCATTTCCTGCACCATTGCCTGAATAATTAAAGGCTTGAAAATTTCCGGATGCTTCATCGAAACCATAATGAACTAAATAATCATGAACCATATTGTTTACATAAAACAAATTCACGTTTGCTGCATCAGTATAAGTACTCGGTTGATTAGTTAAGTTAGCAGGAAAATCAAAATTCAAAGAAGCTGTTCCGTCAGGGGAAGAACCTGGTGCATCTTGATTTGCAATATCATCATATGCATAAACATTGTTTCCGCGTGTGATGGTGTATTCGGCACCGGCAACACCGTTGTCATCATGCCATCCGTAAGGAGAAGCAACAACATCGGAAGGATCAGGTAATAATACAGAAGCACCGAATGTTGGCGCTTCTAATGGGAAAGGAAATACACGATAGGCGCCAAAGTTCGTTGTTGAATTCGTTGTCGCTGAAGCATTGCGAAAAGGAATAGCAGAAGTTGATTGGGTTGAAACAGAAGCGTTGCCATCAAAATCGCAGCTTACTGTCCAATCGTTTTTGGTAATGTAATTTCCTGTGCTTGCATCGATACGCACATTCCACCAATGACTTGCATCGAGTTGACGAATAATTACATTCCAGGAAAGACGTAATTGATTGTTGGCCGGTTGAAGAACCAATTCAACTTTTATATTCTCTCTTGAAATTCCTGCAGTAGTGTAAATATATTTGTTTGCACTTTTTTCATTCGATATCATTTTTGGATCAGCTTGCATTGCCAGTCCTAAATGTTCAGCTGCTTTTCTAATTCCAACAGAAGCTGATAATGCCGGACGAATAGAATTAGAAATATTGGCTGCATCAGGAAAAAGTCTTTTTGCAAATGAAATTATTTTACCATCATGAATACAAACAGAAGAAACAGCATTGAAAATTTTCACACCATTAACCGTTTGTTGAACATAAGCATAAGCAGTTCCGGTTTTTTGATTGATGGTGAGATCAGATAAATACCAGTTCGCAATATCTTCATCGGTTAGTTTTAAGGTCGATTGATTTTGTTTCAGATAATCGGAAATGATTTTTTCATAGACAATCTTATCTGCATTTTGTGCAGCATTTCCGGTTGCGAACACACCGAAAGCGAAAAGCAGCATCAGCATAGATGCAGCAAGTAGTTTTTTAGACATTTTATTAGTAATAATGGGTTAGTAGTCGATTAGCCAAAATAATGACGAAAGCAGGATTCATTTGTCATTAAAGAGTGATTTTCAAATCATTCCAAATGTAAAAAAAGAAAATGGTTTTAATAAAGAAAATATGAAGGTGGAAAGCGGTGAAAAGGTGCAAAACAGAGGGCTTTGCGGGTTTTCAGCTGCTTTCAAATGAAATTATGATGAATGCCCGAAGTGCCAAATTGAATTAGTTAAAATTCCCGCTTCAACTATTTCCTAAGTTAGCGTTTGAATTTTCGCATCAGAGCATTAGGTAAAAAACAATTTTGAATTATTTTGAATTATTTTGAATTATTTATCCACATTTATTCATATAATCTGAGTATCAATAGAAAAAATATTTCTTGGGAGTTCTCAATACCAAAGCTGATTTTGCAAGAGGGAGTTATAAACAAATTCTGTTCAAAACGCCCGAAACGCTTGTCTGGTAAGGACTTCAGAGGGTATTGCCGATTTTTAAACATAAGACGGTGTATAATTGTCGAAAAATAAAACCGTTTGCTATTGCATATGTATTTAAAAAAAAGAATTTTTGTTCAAGTCATCGGGGAAGAAATAAACCGATAAATCAAAAGAAATTTAAAGGAAAAGAGAGTAATATCTCTTTGGTTGGGGATTTGTTTTTTAAAAACCAACTAAAGCGACGGGGAATCGTCACCTCTGAAGTCCT
>CAYHCU010000095.1:0-10573 GCA_964355035.1 uncultured Flavobacteriales bacterium
AAGAGCGCCTCCTCCTGTGAGATAAATTCCGGTGCGGAAAATATCAGCCGATAATTCAGGTGGCGTCATTTCTAACGCTTTCAGAATTGCTTCTTCTACTTTTGAAATAGATTTATCGAGAGCATGAGCTATTTCGGAATAGCTAACCGTAATTTCCTTAGGAATTCCTGTCATTAAATCACGACCATGAACAGCGAAATCAGGTGGAGGATTTTCTAATTCGGGAATAGCGGAGCCAACTTCAATTTTAATTCTTTCAGCAGAACGTTCACCGATAAGGATATTATGTTGACGACGCATATAGTCCCAGATGTCGTTGGTGAATCCATCGCCGGCAACACGAATCGACTGATCACATACGATACCACCGAGTGCGATGACAGCAATTTCGCTGGTACCACCACCGATATCAATGATCATATTACCCATTGGTTCTTCCACATCGATACCAATACCAATTGCGGCAGCCATGGGTTCATGAATCAGATAAACTTCTTTGGCACCTGCATGTTCGGCAGAATCACGAACGGCCCGTTTTTCAACTTCTGTAATTCCGGAAGGGATACAAATCACCATTCTCAGAGAAGGAGTAAAAAGGCTTCCTTTGGGGCTCAGCATTTTGATCATACCCCGAATCATATGCTCAGCGGCATCGAAATCGGCGATTACGCCATCTTTCAATGGCCGAATCGTTTTGATATTTTCATGCGTCTTTCCATGCATCATCATGGCTTGCTTACCGACAGCGATGACCTTGCCGGTCATGCGATCAATTGCCACGATAGATGGTTCATCGACCACAACTTTATCGTTATGAATAATCAGCGTATTGGCCGTTCCCAGGTCAATAGCAATTTCTTGAGTAAGAAAATCGAACAATCCCATGCGTTCAATGAGCCCATAGGGCCGGAATTAGGTTTTTAAATAGTCAGAATACACTTTCGTCCAATCTATACGCAAATTCAAACAGATAGTTTTATCTGAAATGAATAAGTTTTAGAGTTTCACAGAGACTCTCCTAGTGTTTAAAATGTCTTTTACCTGTTACAACCATTGCCAATGCATGGTCATTACAATAATTAATCGAATCTTGGTCTTTAATAGACCCCCCCGGTTGGATGATTGCTTTGATTCCTGCTTTATCTGCAATTTCCACACAATCCGGAAAAGGAAAAAAAGCATCGGAAGCCATCACCGCTCCATTTAAGTCGAATTTAAAGTGACGAGCCTTTGCAATAGCTTGCAGAAGAGCATCAACCCGTGAAGTTTGGCCGGTACCACTGGCCAATAACTGACTGTTTTTAGCAAGAACGATCGTATTCGATTTAGTGTGTTTTACAATTTTATTAGCAAATTCCAAATCGGCAAATTGAGTATTAGTCGGACCAACATTTGTAACGATACTCATGTCTGATATCTTCTCAGTACTATTATCACGACTTTGAACAATGATACCATTTAATACTGTACGAAATTGGATTTCCGCAATATTCGTTTTTTTATGTCGAAGAACAATTCGATTTTTTTTGATTGCAATTAATGCCAATGCTTCTGCGCTAAAATCCGGGGCAATCAATACCTCAAAAAACAGCTGACTCATTTTTTCTGCTAAAGCAATGTTAACGGGGCGATTAATGCAAATCACACCACCAAAAGCAGAAACCGGATCACCTGCCAGAGCATCATCAAATGCTTGTTCAATCGTTTTTCGACTGGCCAATCCACATGCATTATTATGCTTTATGATTACGGCAGTCGGCTCCTCGAATTCTGCCAATAAAGAAACTGCTGCATCAATATCGAGCAGGTTGTTGTAAGATATTTCCTTGCCATTTAATCGATCAAATAGTTCATCAAAATTGCCATAAAAAATTCCGGATTGATGAGGGTTTTCGCCATATCTCAGGACCTTTGATTCATTATTAGATTGACGAAACAGATTTAGCTTTGCCTTCTGATTAAAATGATTGAAGATAGCCGAATCATAATGAGAAGATGTAGCAAAAGCATGAGTTGCCATTAACTGACGCTCATCCAAACCAGTTTCTCCGTTTTGATTCTCTAAAACATGGAGTAAAAAGTCGTAGTGTTCTTTAGAAGGGATAATTAAAACATCCTTAAAATTCTTTGCTGCAGCACGAATTAAAGAAATACCACCAATATCAATTTTTTCGATGATGCTTGATTCATTCGCTCCCGATGCAACAGTTGCCTCAAAAGGATAGAGATCAACAATAACAAGGTCAATTTCAGGGATATGAAAATTTTCCAGTTCCTGAATGTCACCTAAGTTTTCGCGGCGGCTTAAAATTCCTCCAAAAATTTTTGGATGAAGCGTCTTCACTCTGCCACCTAAGATAGCAGGGTAATCCGTTACATCTTCAACAGGTATCACCGGGACATTTAAGCTCTCTATAAATTCTTGAGTGCCACCAGTAGCGTACAAAGTAACGTCTAATCGATGTAAATGCCTGATAATAGGCTCCAGATTGTCCTTATAATAAACAGAAATCAGTGCACTCTTAATTTTTTTGTCAGCTATCATTTCCCTTTAGAATTCAAGTGCAATTTTAGGAAAATAAGAGGCAGGGATTACCAGGCGGATGAAAAAAATTGCGGATTTCGGAATTGGGAATTCGGATTGGAATTTACTATATTGAAAAAGTCGGAGTATAGCTTCCCTGCATAATTACGAAATTCACAATTCACAATCCGAAGTCTTGAATGGGTTAATTTTGGTCAAATTCATTTTCTAGGGAGTGGTCAAAATTTCTCACCTAATTTTTATCTAAAAGAAGCATCGGACTAATTTTGCTGTCGTACCTCGAGAACGACGAGATCCTTACAGGAGGACACGCATGCGCACTTTTAAGGGGGACAGAAAGGTAAGGCTACGAGATTCCGTAGGAATTTACAGTACATTTATTCACTTGCCTCAAAGTTAAAAAGATGATTTTTATATTCATAGCTAATGCAGTATGCATCTCGTCGCCTTACGCTACTCCTCCTCTCATGGAGGCGACCAATGTGTCATCTTGCAGAGACTAGTCGCTCTCTAAGAACGGCGGCTCACTAAAGCCAATTTGGTTTCACCTTCAATAGCCGATAACAAACATTTGAACACACTTGTAAATAAAATCTCTCCCCAACTTTTGATGGTGACCCGTTAATTTGAGTTAAAGCGCTTTCCATTTACAATCATAATCTTACTTTTGTGAAGTGGGCACAAAAACAGAATACAAACTTTTCTTCCGACTTATTCGAGAGAGCTTCTTATTTGCTTTTGAAGCATTACGAGTAAACAAACTTCGAACACTCCTTTCCTTGTTAGGAATTGCTATTGGCATTTTTGCCATCATTGCTGTTTTTACTGCAACTGATTCATTAGAAAATAAAATCCGGAAAGACATTTCATCGCTCGGGAATAATGTGATTTATATTCAAAAGTGGCCATGGGTACCGGAAGGTGGAGAAGAATATCCTTGGTGGAAATACCTGAATCGACCATTACCGGCTATTCGGGAACTTTCGGACTTAAGAAAAAAAATTACAACGAGTAATTCTATTGCTTACGCTGCGGACCTTGGTGGACAAACAATAAAATACGAAAGCAGTTCGATTGAGAATGTCCAGGTAAGTTGCGTTTCAGAAGACTTTGACAGAGTGAGAAGTTTTGAAATTGAAGAAGGACGTTTTTTTACCGAGAACGAGTTTGCAAGTGGCAGGCCACTGATTATCCTTGGTGCAGATGTCAGTTCTGCATTATTTCCAAAAGGAGATGCACTTGGCAAATCTGTTACCATCCGCAAATACAAACATACCGTTATTGGTATTCTGAAAAGAGAAGGAAGCAGCACCTTCGACAACTCCTTTGACAACACCGTTATTATCCCTGTGAATTTTGCAAGAAATATCGTCAATCTGAGATCAAACAGCATCGACCCATACATCCTTGTTAAAGCAAATGAAAACGTTACGAATGGCGAAATGAAAGATGAGTTGCGAGGTGCCATGCGCTCCATTCGTCGTTTACAGCCTCAAGAATCGGATGATTTCGCTCTCAATGAAACAAGTATGTTTGCCAGTAGTTTGGATGAACTTTTTAATACACTTGGCTTAGCCGGTTGGATCATTGGAGGATTTAGCATTGTTGTAGGTGGTTTTGGAATCGCCAACATCATGTTCGTATCCGTGCGGGAGCGGACCAGCATTATCGGAATTCAGAAATCATTAGGGGCAAAAAACTATTTTATCCTTTTACAATTCCTGATAGAAGCCATCGTATTGTGTGTTATTGGCGGAAGTTTTGGTCTTGGAATCGTATATTTAGCAACATTGCTGATTTCAATGGGAACGGGAATGGACATCACGCTTTCACTGGCAAATATTATGGTTGGAATTTTAATCAGCGCTACGGTTGGCATCATCAGTGGCTACATTCCTGCTTATCAAGCCTCTCGAATGAATCCGGTGGATGCAATTCGATCCAACTGACAGGATACAGTTTCAATCATTCCGTTTTTAGTTCAATTTTCTAGTTGATTTTCACTGAAAAAAAGCCTTTTTGTACTTTTTTTTTGATATGTTTGCCATAGCAACAAATATTGGCAATGCCTGCAAATACTAATGTTTAGACAATTGACCGCAAGAACTTTTACTTTCATTTTTTCAGTAGTGATTACAATCTGTTTTAACTCAGGCTGTGGATCTGATAAACAAGGTGATGAGATTGGTGCTTTAAGAAAAAATAATTTTCCTGAAACATATGATGCTCGCAAAAACGAACTCTTTATTGTCAATGGCGTCAGAGGACCGGAAGATAAATCAGTCCTTACAAACCGAAACCTTACATCCTGGTCGAAATATTCAGTAGGAAGTTCGAGCCGATTAGCAATATTACTTACAGACACAACATCATCCTGGTTAGGTTTAGCCCACGGCTTAAAGTCGATTGGAGTGCCTTTTATTATTACTACTGATTACCATCGTGCATTGCAAAGTAAGGTCGTAATGGTCTATCCGATTATTTCAGGTGCTGCTCTTACTCCCGATGCTTTGCAAGCCTTAGCAACTTTTCCAAGAAGCGGAGGAACATTGATTGGTTCGCAGGTATTAGGCGCTTTGAATGAAGTTTTTGGTTTTGAAGAACCGGTTCCCAGCAAGCAACATTTTGAAATAATTATTGGTCGTGACAGTGCAAATATTCTGGCGACAGAATTTAAAGACGAAAAAGAAAACCATATTTCAATTGGGAATAAAGAGAGGTTCAAAGAAACACTGGGAACCTATAGTTATTCAAAAACCAGGTTAGCTCCCGTTGCAACTTATGAAGATAAATCTGCCGCTATCACGCAACGCTTTTATGAAGGTGGAAGTGCTTATGCTTTAGGATTTGATCTTGGTTATTTAATTTTGAAAGGTCACAATATCCGCCATGAAGATTACAATCGTTCGCAAGCAAACAATTTTGAACCCACTTTAGATGTTTTACTTCGGTTGATAAAAAATATTTACATCGCCAGTAGCCGCGATGCTGCATACGTTTGTACAGTGCCTTACAACAAAGATCTTTCAGTATGTATTACGCACAATATTAATTTTAAGAAAGCACTTGATCAGGCTCCGGCATTTGCTCAAAAAGAGAAAGAGGCAGGTATCCATTCTACTTATTTTGTACAGACAAAATACATACGCGATAAACGGGAAGGAATATTATTTTCGAATGAGTCTGTAAATAACCTGAAGCAAATTGCAAATTCCGGTATGGACATTCAGAGTAATACTGTTTCCGGTTCTCCACTTTTTGATCAATTCGAACAAGGCACAGGCGATGAAGTTTATCCGGATTACCGTCCGTATGTAATTGCCTATGAAAAAACTTATCACGGAACAATTTTTGGTGAAATGAGAGTGAGTCGTTATCTACTCGATCATTTTATTCCGGGAAATAACACTTCGGCATTCAGAACATCTTATTCTTATGTACCCTTCACATATCCGCAAAGTTTAGCAGAGAGTGGATATCGATTCAGTTCATCAGTACCGGCAAATTTAGCGTTGACACATTTTCCATTTCAGATGAATTTCAATCGTGAATACGATACAGAAATAGAAGCCTTTGAAATTCCGGTTACAGACGACGACGAACTTCCACCATTTGATTTTTCAAGAAAAACTTCTGCAATTAAATTAGCAAAAAAAATTGCAAAATATGGCGGCTGTTATATAGGACAAGTTCATCCGAATGAAATTGGCTGGCAGATTGAAAAAGAGTTTGTGAAAGCCATGAAAGATATTGCATGGATTGGCACCTTCAGAGATTTCAGTTTATGGTGGGCAGCACGAAATGAAGTAACGATAGATATTTCCAATGTCGGTGGCAACCGTGTCGTCACTGTGAATGTTCCAAAACGCATGGAAGGTCTAGCCATCATGCTACCGCTTCGCTCTACACCTGTTTCAATTGAAGGCGGCGGAAAATATTCTGTCGATGGGAAGTTGGTTATTTTTGAATTGGCGGAGGGGAATATCCGCATCGTGCTTAATAACTAATTGCGGAATTCGGATTGCGGATTTATACCCTGAACAGGCTTAGAAAGTGATAGAAACATTGGAGGGCAACTTTAATGCAAAATTGCCCTTGGAAAATTGATTTACCATACTATTTATTCGAAGTAGTCATTCTTCATTTTCCATTCTTCATTTTCCATTCTTCATTCTTCATTCTTCATTCTTCATTTATCATTTATCATTTATCATTTTTTTCAATCTTCAACTCCATATACCCCGTTCCCGGATCTTTTTCACGAGTATAAATCACATCTTCCTGAATACCGATCACTAATTCAGCAGTCGTTCGCACGATGCTACCTTCTTTGAGGTGACCGCCTGTTGCTTTACCTGTTTCATCGGTAACTGTAATATGGAAATGTGATCCTTGAACAGAAAATGTTCCGGTCAACGAAGTAATTTCCAAAGGACCTGCCACCGAGGAGGTTTCAGATTTTCCTGCAAAGCGTATTGCTGCCACTGTCAGACTTCCTACACAAGTGATGACAAATGCTGCATCTAATTTTTCTGTTGCTGCAAATGCTTCGAGTTCGTGTTTTAGGTCTGTACCGGGTGTTAACCGAAATGAAAATACTTTCATGGTTGCTGAATTAATAATTTTTACTCGCTTAACGTTTTGAGGAATGTAATCGCTTCATCAACCGTATCAATGTTTCGTATAGTGAGTGACAGTTTTGATTTCTCTTCGCGTAATTTTACTTTGTGTGAATTCTTTTGTACGTATTTTAATATCTGAGAAAAAACTTCAGACTGATAAAACGGAGAAACCTGATTGCTTACAAAGTAACCAATGAAACGCATATTTTTAAGCAATACTTTTTCAAAACCAAATTTTTCTGCTAACCAACGCAAACGAATTGTGGAAAGTAGTTCCAGCGCTTGCTTTGGTAATGGTCCGAAACGATCTTTAAGTCTTTCAGCAAATTCCAATAACTTTTCTTCTGTTGCAATACTATCTAATTCTTTGTAAAGCATCAATCGTTCTGTAACGCTGTTCACATAATTTGCAGGGAGAAGAATTTCCATATCCGTATCGATCTGACAATCTGAAACGAATTTTCTTTCTGTAGTTGGTTCTGTTTCAAACACACCTGCAAAATCGGAGTCTTTTAATTCCTGAACGGCTTCGTCCAATATCTTATGATACATTTCAAAACCAATCTCGGAAATAAATCCGCTCTGCTCGCCGCCTAAAAGATTTCCTGCACCACGAATATCCAGATCACGCATAGCGACATTAAAGCCGGAACCAAGATCGGAGAATTCTTCAATGGCCTTAAGTCGTTGCTTTGCTTCATTCGTAAGAACAGACATAGCAGGTGCAAGCAGTATACAAAAGGCTTTGCGATTTGATCTACCGACACGACCGCGCATTTGATGCAAATCACTCAAACCAAAATTCTGAGCTTGATTAATAATAATCGTATTTGCATTTGGAATGTCTAATCCTGATTCTATAATTGTCGTTGCTACTAAAATATCAAATTCATGTTCGATGAATTCCATAATCGTTCCTTCCAGTTTTTCACCATCCATTTGTCCATGCCCAACTCCAATTCTTGCCTTCGGAACAAGTCGTTGAATCATACCGGAAATTTCATGAATATCAGAAACACGATTATGAATAAAGAAAACCTGTCCGTCTCTTGCCAATTCATATTCAATTGCATTCTTGATCACTTTCTCATCGAAGGTGTGAATCTCAGTATTTACCGGATATCGATTCGGAGGAGCTGTATTAATGATACTAAGATCACGTGCGCCCATCAATGAAAATTGTAATGTCCGGGGGATTGGAGTTGCTGTAAGCGTAAGTGTATCGACATTCACTCTTATCGCTTTCAATTTTTCTTTTGCAGCCACGCCAAATTTTTGTTCTTCGTCGATGATCATCAATCCAAGATCACTGAATTTAACATCCTTACCAAGCAAGCGATGAGTTCCGATAATGATATCTATTTTCCCTTTTTCCATCAGCGCCAATGTTTCTTTTTGTTTAGCTGCAGATTTAAATCGATTGATGTAATCAATTGTACATGGAAAATCTTTAAGACGATCTTTGAACGTATTGTAATGTTGCAAAGCAAGAATTGTTGTCGGAACTAATATTGCAACCTGCTTACTATCGGTAACCGCTTTGAAAGCTGCACGGACTGCAATTTCAGTTTTCCCGAATCCAACATCACCACAAATTAAGCGATCCATCGGATACTCGCGCTCCATGTCCTTCTTGACATCAACAGTAGACTTTATTTGATCCGGAGTATCTTCATAAATAAAACTCGCTTCTAATTCATTTTGCAAGTAGGTATCCGGACTAAAAGCAAAACCCTTCGTCGCTTTCCTTTTTGCATATAATGCAATCAAATCCTTAGCAATGTCTTTTACTTTTTTCTTTGTCTTCTGTTTTAATGTTGCCCACGTTGCAGAACCAAGTTTGTGTAAAGAAGGAACAGTGCCATCTTTGCCGGTATATTTAGCAATTCGATGCAAAGAGTGAATACTTACATAAAGGATATCGTTGTCCTTATATACTAAGCGAATGGCTTCCTGAGGTTTATCATTTACCATCACCATTTCCAAACCGGCAAATCGACCAACACCGTGATCGATATGGGTTACAAAGTCGCCGGGTTTCAGCGAAGAAAGATCTCGTAACGTAAGCGCTTCATTTCTGCTGTAATTTTTCTTCAGACGAAAACGATGGTAACGATCAAATACCTGATGATCTGTATAGCAGGCCAATTTCAATTCATGATCAACAAAACCTTCATGAAGAGATAGCAAAATAGTTGTAAACTCAACCTTGTTCTGCAGTTTATTTTTTTTCTCCAGGTCTTCAAAAATGGCATATAATCTTTCAACTTGCTTAGAAGAATCAGAGAATAGAATATTTTTTATTTTCTGTGCTTGATTGGCTTGCAAATTTCGAATCAGCAAATCGAAATTTTTATTGAAAGATGGTTGTGGGGAAAAAGAAAATTTAAACACTTCATCAATCTTAAAGTGATGTCGATTCCCAAACTCTATCGTAGTCTTTAAAGCTACTTTCTCTTCTATGGTTTTTGCATTATCAAAAACCTCGTCAATTTTTTCTGATGAATAGCTTTTAGACTCATCTATCATCTCTTTTACTTTATTCTGATGAAGTTCAATAAAATTCAATACAGATGAAAAATCTTTTGTCCAGATGGTCGTATCACCCGGCAAAAAATCAAAAAAGGATGTCCTGCTATCTTCCAATAACTTTGTTTGCACATTTGGAATAATTGTAATATGATTCATTGGATGTACCGAAAGCTGAGTAGCGGGATCAAATGTTCTGATACTTTCTACATCATCGCCGGAAAATTCTATGCGATAAGGCAATTCGTTAGCAAAAGAAAAAATATCAATAATTCCACCGCG
The DNA here is from genome assembly GCA_964355035.1 of uncultured Flavobacteriales bacterium. GTDB lineage: Bacteria > Bacteroidota > Bacteroidia > AKYH767-A > 2013-40CM-41-45 > JADKIH01. The sequence continues at coordinate 9,979 of CAYHCU010000095.1, forward strand.
GACAGAAAACTCACCGGCTTGCGCAACGAAATCGACATTTTCAAATTCATGATGAAGGAGAAACTCATTTATGAAATCAGTTGAAAGTCTTTCGCCAATTCTGATCACCATTGAATTCTGCTCAAGGTTTTTTCGAGTGACTACTTTTTCAGCAATGGCTTCCGGATAGGTTACCACAATTACCGGCAAAGATCTATTCAAGCGGCTTAACACTTCTGCTCGTGAAAGAATGCTTGCATTATCGGAATCGTCGAGTTGAAAGGTACGTTTGTAAGAGGATGGAAAAAAAAGCGGCTGATTGTTGGCTAAAACATTTTCGATATTATTTAAAAAATATGCAGCCTCTTCCCTATCATTTAAAATTACTAAATGTGAATGATTAGCAAGCGTTGTTACAGCAGCTAAAATCAATGCATCTGATGACCCGGCCAAACCACTTAATTGCAAATGGTGAGCAACCGGCTCCTTAATTTTCGATACTAATGAGACAACGAGAGGCCGGGATGTATAATACCCCAGCAGTTGGTTACGGTCCATAGAGGGTGCAAGGTAGGCAATTTCAAGTCAAAAGTCAAAAGTCAAAAGTCAAAAGTCA
>CAYHCU010000096.1:0-10489 GCA_964355035.1 uncultured Flavobacteriales bacterium
ACCTTTAATAGCAGTAAACAAACCTTTGAACACACTCGTAAATTAAATCTCTCCCAACTTTTGATACTGGCCCTTTTTTTGGGTACCCGTACTATATAACTAAAAGTTATTACCACAGAAAAATAGGCCAGCTTATATATGCTTTTTGGGCAACCAAAAAAGGTAAAAAGAAAGTAATGGGGCTGAGTTACTTTAAGCATTTGATGGCAGCGATACAAATAGTTTTTTTTAGATGCTAATGAAAAAATCTGTAATTTATTTCCCCAAAAAGTCGTTAACAATTCAAATTTTTGTTTGAAAAAAATCACTTGCAAAACAGAATTGTGCATTTATCTTTGCGGCAAGATCGGAAAGATAAATATGGTAAAGCTAAATCTTACACAACAAGAAGAACTTCTCATGAAGAAAGTTTGTGAATTGCAACTCAGTTCATTTGAACGAATTCTCAACGGGAAGAGGGAATTTGATATTGATGATAAATTAAAACAACATCACGTATCGGAACCTGAATTGAAAGAAATGCTGAATCAGGTAGTTCGTCAGTATATGGATATAAATCACAAGCCGGAATCACTTTTCCATCTTCATTCCGACCTTTTAGTGAATTTTCGTGACGCTTTAGACTTCAATATTGAAGCCCTATCGGAACATTCAAGTTACCTCCCGGATTTGATCGTAAAAATTGATTATGCTATGTTTATTTCGCAGCATAAGAACTAGCGGTTAATTGTTTATAATTTATTAATTGATGACTTTTCATCCGTTAAAAACAAGTATTTTTACGGAATGAAAAAATGTGTATCTGCAATTGTATTGCTGCTTTTTGTTTCCGTCTCTACCCAAGCACAGATTTATTTTAATCGCATTACGGATATTCCAGTTGTAAACGGAACAACGCTTGAAGTTCCATGGGCAGGAGGTTTGAACTATCCTTTGTTCTCTCAAATTGATTTGAATGACGATGGCCTATTGGACCTGTTTGCTTTTGACAGAAGCGATAACAGAGTGACAACATACCTTAATAATGGTATTGTTGGTCCAAATTGCTGGCGATATGCTCCCGAATATGAAAATGCTTTTCCGGTAATGACAGGTTGGGCATTTTTATACGATTATAATTGCGATGAAAAACCGGATTTAATGACAGTGGGTTTTCGCAATAACAGCATCACGCAATATATTAACGATTCACCTCCGGGAGGTTTGCATTTCACATTAGCAGATTCAACAATGCTAGTGAATGGTGGTGCCGGTGGTCCTGCAAATATTTTTGCAAGTTCTTTATTGATGCCGAATTTTAACGATATTGATGGTGATGGCGATATGGATATTCTTGGCCAGCAGTTTCAATGTGTAGGGGCTTTTGCATATTATAAAAATTATTCAATGGAACATTACGGCGTTTGTGATTCATTGAATGACTATTTACTGGAAACAAACTCATGGGGAAAGTTTGCTTTGCGTTCAGGAGTTTATAGCATTGTTTCAGTTGGTTTTTGGAATATCAACTGTTTCTCCAATCCGAATGATCATTACGATATGTCACAAGCTGCACCTATGGACGATACCTATGCGAATATTTTTACCATAGACATAAATGGCGACGGCGATATGGATGCCCTCATAGGGGATTCGCAAACTCACAATAGTTTACTCGTTGAAAATAGTCCTGCATCTGGAGTTGATGTCATGGTAAGTCAGGACTCCCTTTTCCCCTTTTATGATACACCGGTTGATATTCAATCTTTTTCAATGCATTCTTATGTCGATGTCGATAATGACCAAATTCGTGATCTGATTGTTTCTAATTATGAATATGAAAACAATCAAGGTTGTCTCTACTATAAAAATATAGGAACAGATGCGGCACCGATTTTTTCATTCGTAAAAAAAGATTTTTTGCAGGATCAAATGATTGACGTAGGAGAAGCAGCATCACCGACTTTGTATGATTACGATAATGACGGCTTGCTCGATTTGGTTATTGGAAACAAAAAGAAGACGATTACTCCTTTGCTTTTTACTTCCGGGTTGACATTGTATCGGAATACCGGAACAGCTTCTATTCCTTCGTTTGAGTTTGTTACAGATGATTTTGCCGGATTGGTTAGTCAGAATTATTTGGGAAAATTATCGCCTGCTTTTGCTGACCTCGATGGCGATGGCGACTCTGATATGTTGTTAGGACTTGATGATGGAAGAATGATTTATTACCGCAATGATGGAGGAAGTTTTGTTTTTATTTCTGCTTGGTACATGTCTATTGATGTCGGCTTAGGAGCTTCAGTGCAAATTTTCGATATCAATAAAGACGGAAAGTTTGATTTGTTGTTAGGAGAAAAAAATGGAATGTTGAATTATTTCGAAAATGTTGGAAGTACTACCACACCTTTCTTTGCAATTAATCCAACAGTTTCACCTTTCGGCGGACTCTCTTTAAATGTTCCTCCGACTTCTGATTCATATTCGACAACATTTATTTTCCGGCAGAATAATGACACTAAAATGTTGGTTACAACAATGGGCGGTGATATTTTTCTTTATGGAAATATCGATGGGAACTTAACAGGAAACTTCACTTTGCTTGATACGATTGCTTCAAAATACCTAGGTAATCGTTATGGCCCACTTACTTCTATTGCCGGTGGAGAACTCAATGGTGATACACTCGTTGATTTTGTTTTGGGATTGTATGGCGGAGGAGTTCAGGTCTTTTATCAGGATTTGACTAATGGTGAAACAGAAATCTCCAAAAATGATGAAATCAAAGTTTATCCTAATCCTTCTGTTGACCAATTTGTTGTTCGTTCAAATCTGAAAACGAAAAATGCGAAATGCTCGGTTTATGACCTACAAGGTAGAATTGTAAAAACACAAAAGATGATAGATGGCTATACTGTTTTTAATACTTCTGCATTCACGACAGGAATTTATTACGTTCATATATATTCAGCCGAATTTAATGTGGTGAAGAAAATTGTCGTCACTCACTTAAATTAAGCGTTGTCGCAATGTCTGAATTTGATTATAAACGATTTTCCGAAAACTTTGTTTTGCAACTTGATTCACACTTGGTGAATGTTTCGCGAATAAAAGATATCGATAAATTATTCGTACATCTTCTAAAAAAGGAAAATCATACGTTAGATATTCAGGATGAGCGAATGCCATATTGGTCTGATATCTGGCCTTCAGCAATCGCTCTTTCTAAATATATCGATGAGAATCCTAAAATAGTTCAAGGAAAAAAAGTTCTGGAGTTGGGCTGCGGATTGGGCATGCCTGGTATTGTGGCTGCAATGAATGGTGCAGTGGTGACAATGACCGATTACCTTCCTGAAGCGCTGATGTTTACTAAAAGTAATTGGGAAAAGAATTTGGACATTCCGTTCAACGGACAACTTCTTGATTGGCGTAACAGTGACAAAATTGAAAAAGCAGATGTTATTCTTGCTTCCGATGTTGCTTATGAAAGTCGTTCATTTGAGCCATTGAAAGCAGCATTTAAAAATTTGTTGAAGCCAGATGGTGTTTTATTGTTAACCGAACCTAACCGTAAATTCACTTCGCCATTCATTGAACTCTTAAAAGAGGATTTTGAGATAACAAAGAGTGACAAGAAAATTGTGTTGGATGGAATTAATTATGTTGTTTCGATTTATTCAGCTTGTTTTTCTTAGCCTTCAACTATTGCCAAAAGCGCAATTTCAATTCGTGAATATCTTTACAAAACACCACGCTTTCGGCTAAACCATTTCCCCTCATTTATGCGGTTACAATTCCAATTTATCTTCTTCAACTTTGCAGACAAAAATGAAAACAAGGATAAAAAAAATGGCAGATGATTTATTATGGATATTTTACCCAACGCTATGTGCCGCTTGCGACCGGCCATTGCTAATGGGTGAAGAGTGCCTTTGTACATTTTGCAAATATTACCTTCCCCGGACAAATTTTCATTTACAGCCAATTAATCCTGTTGCAAAACACTTCTGGGGAAAGGTTCCAATACAAGCAGCTACAGGATATTATTATTTCAGCAAAGGCGAAAAAGTTCAGCGTCTCATTCATAAATTGAAATACAAAGATAGGAAAGATGTAGGGACATACATCGGTCAGTTGATGGGAGTAGATCTGAGAGAATCCACATTTCCCAAACCTGATTTTGTAGTGCCGGTTCCTCTGCATGAGAAGAAATTGAAATTACGCGGTTACAATCAAAGCGATTTTATTGCTGAAGGAATTGCAAAAAGTACAAATGCCGTTTTTGAACCTAAGCTTGTTTATCGGAACAGAGAAACCGAAACACAAACCAGAAAGCATCGGTTCGAACGATATCTGAATATGGATAATGTTTTTGGTGTCAACAAAGAATTAGCGCCTTCCGACAAACATATACTTTTGGTGGATGATGTAATTACAACCGGTTCGACACTTATTTCATGCGCAGAAGCCTTGCTTGAGATTCCTGGAACAAAGGTTTCTATTGCTTCTATCGCTTGTGCGTGATTCGTGATTCGTTTTAAGCGGGTCGTTATTCGTAATTCACAACTTACGAATAACGATGAGCGAATGTCAAATTTCCCCCTTTTCTTATAATTTAAATAGGTAACCTAGATGCAATAAGGCGATGACCTTTGACCTATTACCTTTGACCAATTACCATTGACCGATTAGCTTTGACCTATGACTTAACTCTAAAAATTTTAAAAAATCTCCAAGATTTATACAAAAAAAACCCATCTTTACAGCCAAACCATGGCCGAGAATATACATACCGATAACAATTTAAGTAAAGCAGAAAAGTATGTCGCTTTAGTTCCGCAGCTAAAAGCACTTACTGAAGGGGAAACGGATGGACTAGCGAATATTTCAAATGTGATAGCAGCTTTGAAAGAAGTTTTTTCATTTTTCTGGATAGGGATTTATTTCGTAAAGTCTTTTAACAATAACCAAGAATTAGTTCTTGGTCCGTTTCAGGGACCTGTCGCTTGTACACGAATTAAAAAAGGCAAAGGTGTTTGCGGAGCTTCCTGGGAAAAAGCTGAATCTATTATTGTGCCTGATGTGGAGCTTTTCCCGGGTCATATAGCCTGCAGCTCTTTGTCGCGTTCGGAGATCGTTGTTCCGATAATTAAAAATAATAGTGTGATTGCTGTACTCGATGTAGACAGCGAATTTGTTTCTCACTTCGATGAAACAGATCAAAAATATTTAGAAGAGATCTGTGAAATGATCGCCGGATTAATATGAAAAAAACAGCATTTATTTATTTAGTTGTTATATTATTCACATCTTGTGCTATTCAAGTAGCACCTCAAGGGGGTGAAAAGGATGTTCTTCCTCCGAAAATTTTGAAAACTATTCCCGAAAATTTCTCAATCAATGTAAAGCCAACAGATATAGTTTTATCTTTCGATGAATTTATTGTTTTAAATGATGTAAATACACAACTGGTTGTTTCGCCATTATTAAAATATGCTCCGGAAACGAAAATTAGAAAAAAATCCGTGACGATTCACTTTTTGGATACCCTTGAAGAAAACACAACCTATACATTAAATTTCGGAAATGCTATTGCAGATAATAACGAAGGAAATGTTTTGGAGAATTATCAATTTGTATTTTCAACCGGAAGTGTGGTTGATTCATTGAAAATTGAAGGTAAGATTGAATATGCATTTGATCACAAGATTGACAAAGCTTTATTAGCATTGATTTATAAGGAAACAGATGATTCATTGCCATTTATAAAGCGACCGATGTATTTCGCTAAAACAAATACAGAAGGAGAATTTTCAATCAACAACATTGCTCCCGGAAATTATAAGTTGATTGCTTTAGAAGATAAAGATGGCAATTATCTATATACAAGTGGAGAAGAAAATGTTGGATTTTCTGATAGCTTGATTTCTGCAGGAAGTGAAAAAGTATTTATTCGTTTGTTTAAGGAATCGCAAGCATTACGTTTATCAAAATCAATTTCAGTTTCACCGGGGAAAGTATTTCTGGTGTTTTCAGCTGCTGCGGATACATTAAAAATAAACTGGCTGTCGGATTTAAAAAAACTAGATATTTATTCACAGCAATTTTCTGAGCAAAAAGATACACTGACCATTTTATATAAAAATACGGAGATGGATTCTCTCAGTTTTTATTATTTTGATGGGAAAAGGATGGATACGGTAGATGTAAGATTGTTTAAAAAGGGAAAACAAGTGTTGCAACGAGGAAAGTTTGAATTGGAATTAAGTGCAACAGATCCAACTTCTGTGCATCACTTTTATCAGCCTTATCGGATAAGCAGTAATCATCCTTTGGTGAATTTAGATACAGCCGGAATTATTTTAAAAAAGGATTCAACAGAACAAAATGATTATAGAATTAATTTTAGCGACAGTTTGAAAACATCTTTTGAGATTACTTCTAAGTGGGATGAGAAGTCAAATTATGAGCTATTCCTACCTCCTTCAACAGTAGAAGATATTTACGGTTTGAAAAATGACACGGTGAAACTTCAGTGGACCATCAGACCGGAAGTTTATTATGGTACAATGTTTTTAAAAATGAATTCCTTTAAAGGAAGTATAGTTGTGCAATTATTGGATGAAAAAGACTTTCTCATACGGCAGTCAATTGTGAGTGGCGATACCACTATTAAATATTTAAATTTAGATCCGATGGTGTATCGGATAAAAATTATTTACGATGATAATAGCAATAAAATTTGGGACACAGGAAATCTTTTGAAACATATTCAACCGGAGAGGACAGAATATTATCCTGAAAAAATTACTATTAGAGCAAATTGGGATGTAGATGTGAAGTGGGATAGGAATATAATAAAAACTAAGTAAAGAAGAAAATAAGTATGAAAAAAGCAGGATTTGTTTTAACCGTCTTGTCAATAGTTTTTTTATTCGGTAGTTGTAAAATCGGCAGATATGTATGGTACAATTTTTCTGATATCACAGACTATAAAATATTCCCATCTCGACCGCTTCATGGATCTGATACACCATTTCGGTTTTTCGATGCGCAGAATAACATGTCTATCGAGAACAATTTAATGATAAATGATCATGCCGGAGTTCGAACAGACTTGAAAACATTTCTGGAAAAGTCACCGACCGTAGCTTTTTTGATTATTCGCAATGATAGTTTGCTGTATGAAAAATATTTAGATGATTACGATACATCTTCTATTGTAGCTTCGTTTTCCGTTGCGAAATCGTATGTTTCCGCAATGATTGGAATTGCAATCAGTGAAGGAAAAATAAAAAGTGAAAATGATCCTGTCGTAAATTATTTACCGGAGTTAAAAGACAAATACAACTGGAACAATGTAACGATTCACCACTTATTGCAAATGGCATCAGGTGTAAAGTTTTCGGAAGGGTATAGCTCTCCATTCAGTGGAGCAGCTTCTTTTTATTACGGAAGAACATTGCGAAAAAGTATTGCAAAGTTGAAAACAGAAAAGAGGCCGATGGAAGGCTTTGACTATAAAAGTGTAAATACACAATTGTTAGGTTTGATTCTTGAAAGAGCAACCGGTAAATCGATGACGGAATATTTAGATGAGAAGATATGGCGACCATTGCAAATGGAGTATGATGCAAGTTGGAGCCTGGACAAGAAAAATAATGGTTTGGAGAAGGCCTTTTGTTGCATCAATGCCAGAGCACGTGATTTCGCAAAGTTTGGTCGTTTGTATTTGAATGGCGGAAATTGGAATGGGAAACAGATTGTCCCTAGTGATTGGGTGAGAAAATGTCTGGCTCCGAATGTTGAAAAAGGAGCTGCTGATTATTACAATCGACAGTGGTGGATTGGAGTAAAGCAAAGCGATTTTGCAGCAATAGGGCATTCAGGCCAGTATATTTACGTTCTGCCTGCTAAAAACCTCGTAATTGTTCGTTTAGGCACCAGTAGGGCCAAGGAAGAGTGGATTGATATTCTTCGTCAGGTTGCTGCACAGATGTAGGATAAATTCACTTTTGAAACAATCTTGCATAATAAATTTGACCAAAATATGTACTATAAAAACAATATGAAAAAGCAAATCATTTTTCTTTCAATCATAGCGACAGCATTCATTGCTTGTAAAAAAGGGCCATTCGATTGCAGGAATAAATATTTAGGCAATTACAATTTTACGAATATTTATTCAAATGTGGATTCTGTTGGAGTGATTTCTACAAATACAACTACCTATTTTGGAAGAGCAATCAATGACGGAGACGAAAATGTTATCGTTGAATTTGAAACAGGAAAGTCGCAATCATTAAGAATTGACAAAGACGGCAACCTATACAATTTATGCGGAACATACATCGGTCGTTTCGAAAGTGAAAGCCGCATTCATGTCGGGCTTGATAAAAACACTTGCGCTTCGGTTTGTATTTCTGAAAATAGTTCGGTGGCTATAGTAGGGGAGAGGAAGTATTAGAAAAGGAGTGATTTTAAATGAAGAATGAAGAATGAAAAATGATGAATGATGAATTTTTGGGTGCGTAGGTCACGATTAAAATTTGGATATATATTTATTCTCTTTTTCTGCGTTTTTCTGCGCCTCTCTGCGGGACAAAAACATCAACCAATCACAAATCCATCAGCATCCTTCTCAAAGGCGAATTGATTTCTGTGCTCATGAAGTTCTGAAAGATCCAGCTCAATAGTTTCAGTTGATTCTTCGTGTGCTTGTGTCTTGGAAATAATTTCTCCTTTGTAATTATAAATTGCACTGTCACCGGAGTGATAAATATCATTGCCGTCGTTACCGATTCGGTTTACTCCAACTACGTACGATTGATTTTCAATAGCACGTGCCGGCAACAATGTTTTCCATGCTGTGTTTCTTCGTTCCGGCCAGTTGGCTACATAGATAAGCAGATCGTAATTCTCTTTCTCAGTTCTTCGACTCCAAACAGGAAAACGTAAGTCATAACAAACCAATGGCATTATTTTCCAACCGTTATAATCAATAATTAATTTTTCGCTTCCGGCTGAATAGGTTTTGTCTTCTTTTGCATAGGAGAAAAGATGCCGCTTGTTGTATGTTTTATTTCCTTGTGGTGTAGCCCAGATTAGCCTATTAAAGTATTTACCATTTTCTGCTATAATCACACTTCCTGTAATTATGCAATCTTTTTTATTCGATAATTCCTGCATCCATTGAATCGTATTTTCATTCATAGATTCAGCCAGCACTTTGGCATTCATTGAAAAACCGGTAGAAAACATTTCAGGCAAAATGATTAAATCTGTCGCTTCATTGATATTCAGAATTTTTTCTTTTAAAAGTGAAAGGTTTTCAGTTTTATTTTCCCAGACTAAATTTGTTTGAATAATGGTGAGTTTCATGGTGATTTATTTTGATTTATAATTGTTCCCGCAGATGGCGCTGATATCGCAGATTGTTTACAGAAATATTTATGTATTTATTTTCCGGAGGTTTGCACCAAGTATCTCGGAAGTTTCTGCGTAAATCTTCGCAATCTGCGGGAAATAATTATATTTTTTAAATGGAAGTTGATTTGATATTTTTTATTGTTCCTTCTATTGCACAAAGTTTCTCCGCGGCCTTCTCAAGTGTTTCATTAGTTTTAGCAAAGCAAAAGCGTAGCATTTTAAAATCATCTTTTTTATGGTAGAAAGAAGAGACAGGAACAGACGCTACGCCATTTTCCTTAGTTAACCGGACGGCGAAATCAAAATCATTTTCATTGGTAATAGCACTGTAATCCAGACATTGAAAATACGAGCCTTTGGCAGGAATGAATTTGAATTTAGAACCGGAAATCAGTTGAAGGAAATAGTCGCGTTTTTCCTGGTAGAAGGCCGGCAATTCTAAATAGTTTTTATTCTTCATGAAATCTGCAAGAGCATATTGCACAAATGTAGTGGAAGAGAATACAACAAATTGATGTACACGTCGGAATTCAGTCATCAGATTTTCAGGTGCAAGACAGTAACCCATTTTCCAGCCTGTGTTATGATATGTTTTCCCAAAAGAGAAAACTACAAAACTTCTCTCTGCCAGTTTTGGATAACTCATCACACTCTGGTGTTTTATTCCATCGAAAATTATATGCTCATAAACTTCATCGCTGATAATGATGATGTCCGTATCAGAAGTAATTTTTTCAAGTTCTTTCATGTCTTGTGCAGACAAAACCGAACCGGCAGGATTATGAGGTGTGTTGATAATGATCATCTTCGTTTTATGAGAGATGAGTTTTTTAACTTTCGACCAATCGATGGAGTAATCCGGTGCAATTAATTGTACATAAACCGGTAGACCTCCTGCTAATTGAATGGCCGGTGCGTAGCAATCATAAGCTGGTTCAAAGATGAGAACTTCGTCATCTTCACGAATCATTGCAGTGATTGCAGTAAAAATGGCTTGTGTTCCTCCACTTGTGATATTAATTTCCGTTTCAGGATTATAAAACTCATATATTGGCATATTAACCTCTTTTAATGG
>CAYHCU010000097.1:0-3014 GCA_964355035.1 uncultured Flavobacteriales bacterium
TACTCTTTTGGCTAAAGCCGCTATGTAGTTTATTTGTTAACCGTCGCCTGAAGGCAACGGCAATAAAGGCGAGCACAAAAAGGCATATATTTGCCGGAAATAGTAAAGCTTCTTTTGCAACTGCAAAGCAAGCTCTCATTTTATGATTGGAAAAAATAAAGCGCATTTAGCCTCTTTTACGGCAAATCTTATTTATGGAGCAAATTTCAGTATTGCTAAATTGGTAATGCCGGGAATGATTAAACCCAATGGTTTCATTTTGCTAAGAGTAGTTTTCGCTACTCTACTTTTCTCTTTAATGCGATTTCTCTACTCAAAAGGGCAAAAAGTTGAACGAAAGGATCTCTTTCGCTTCTTCTTACTTGGTCTGTTTGGTGTGGCTATCAATCAATTACTCTTTTTTCAGGGCCTTTCCCGAACGAGCAACATTAATGCAGCTCTTATCATGACCAGCAATCCGGTGATGGTTCTGCTTTTCGCCGGATTAATCATCGGTGAACGAATTACAATCTTAAGAATTCTCGGTATTCTCTGCGGAATTATTGGTGCCGGCTCTCTGATATTTATGAGTAAAGCTCATGGAATAGGTTCGTTTTCAGGTGATTTGATGATATTTATAAATGCCGCTTCGTATGCCGTTTTCATGGTCATGGTGAAACCAATGATGCAGAAATACGGAACCTGGCTAGTGTTAAGCTGGACGTTCTTCTTCGGAACTATTTTAGTCATTCCATTTGGTTTCGCAGATACAATGGCTATCGATTGGAGCACTTTTGAAACTATCCATTGGTCTGCGCTTATCTTCGTAATCTTCTTTACAACATTCCTGGCATACCTTCTCAATACATTTAGTTTGAAGGAATTGAGCCCATCAGTAGTGAGCTACTATATCTACATTCAACCCATTTTCGCCACGCTAATCAGCATGCTCCTGTTTAACGAGTCTCTGAAATGGATTCAAATTGTCTCTTGTCTCCTAATTTTCTCCGGCGTTTGGTTGGTAACAAGACCTACGCTTGTCAAACTGAAATCTTAGTCTAATTTTGCTAACTATTTTTTAACCCCTGCACCATGATTCGTTCAATGACCGGTTTCGGTACCGCTGCTATCGACTTTCAAAACAAAACCATATCGGTTGAGATTAAGTCTGTCAACAGCAAATTTATGGACCTCAACCTCCGCCTCCCTTCTGCTTATAAAGAAAAGGAAATGGAATTAAGAACCGAACTCTCCCGATCTATCGAACGAGGTAAATGTGAAGTTACTTTTTCAATTGAATCACAGGAGGGCGCAAAAAAAACAATCATCAATCGCCCTCTTGCAAAAGCATATTTCGAAGAATTAAAAATGCTGGATGCTGAATTAGGAATCTCTACTCCTAACTACTTGCAAATTATTCTTCCGCTTCCGGATGTCATGATGAACGACAAAACTGTTTTGTCTGATGAAGAATGGCAAGCTGTAAACAAAACAATGAAACTTGCTTCCGACGCTTTTCAGAAATTCAGAATGAATGAAGGCGCTGCTCTGCAAAAAGATATTGAACTCCGACTGAAAGGAATTTTAGACGGCCTTGTTGAAATTGAAAAATTTGAAAGCGGACGATTGGAAGTTGTTCGGAAACGGTTGCAATCGAATCTGGAAGAATTTATTCAGATTAATAATATCGACAGAAATCGTTTTGAACAAGAACTGATTTTTTATATAGAGAAATATGATATCTCTGAAGAAAAAGTCAGACTGAAAAGTCATTGCGATTATTTTGTGCAGACAATGAAAGATGACCCTTCTGCAGGCAAAAAACTTTCTTTCATCGCTCAGGAAATCGGCAGAGAAATAAATACGATTGGTTCTAAAGCAAATGATGCTGACATGCAGAAATCTGTTGTTATCATTAAAGATGAATTAGAGAAAATAAAAGAACAAGTGTTGAATGTATTATAATGAAAATCGGCTTATACTTCGGTTCATTTAATCCTGTTCACTGTGGTCACATGGTAATCGCAGGATATATGTCTGAATTCACCGATTTAGATCAGGTGTGGTTTGTAGTTTCTCCTCACAATCCGCTGAAACTTAAACATACCTTACTTCAGGATTATCACCGATTGAGCATGGTGAAAATTGCAATCGGCGACAACAGAAAACTAAAAGCTTCGGACATTGAATTCAAACTTCCAAAGCCTAGTTATACTATTAATACATTGGTTCATTTGATAGAGAAACATCCTGCTAATCAATTTGTACTCATCATGGGAAGTGATAATTTAGACACTTTCAACAAATGGAAAAACTACGAACAAATTCTTGAGCAAGTTGAATTGTATGTTTATCCAAGAAAAAATTCTACCGAAAGCGAATTTCTTAAACACCCGAAAGTAAAAATCATCCCTGCTCCTATCATGGAGCTCTCTTCCAGTTTCATTCGTGAAAGTATCAAAAACAAAAAAGATGTTCAGTATATGGTTCCGGAAAAAGTTTGGGAGTTTGTGGAGGAGATGAATTTCTATCGTTAGTTGATAATGAATGATGGATGAAAAATGATGAATGATAAATTTAGGTGCGGATGATTGGCTGGTAGAAATAAAAAAATAAATCGAATTCGTTTCGAAAAATAATTTCAGGGGAATAAAATCGGTAACAAAAAGGATTAAAGAGTTTAATGGGATTAAAGATGAGATTCGGAGGAGGCTCTAATTACTACTAACTAATTACTATTCACTAATACAATATGTGCACAATTCAAACTGCCGTACTTAGAAACCTGCTAGTTCCCTACGGGATGACAGTTTGGTATACGGAATATTGGGGGACGGGAAGGGGAAAAATGATTCCGGAGGAATCATTTTTCCCCTTCCCGTCCCCCATAAACAAAACACACACGTGTCATCCTGAAAGGAACTCGTAGGTCTCTAGGCACGGCGGCAAACCGAAACAAAAACACACACGTGTCATCCTGAAAGGAACTCGTAGGTCTCTTGCCACAACGGTTTACCGAAACAAATTTGAATTCA
>CAYHCU010000097.1:3114-10468 GCA_964355035.1 uncultured Flavobacteriales bacterium
AATTTAAAACACGGCTACTTTCCAATCACCACTTACTAATCACTACTCACCAAAAGGAACTCGTAGGTCTCTTGCCACAACGGTTTACCGAAACAAATTTGAATTCAGATATCAACAAGAAGAAAAATAAATATTCAACATCAAAATAAATACTGTTTACAAAAAAACAAAATAACCAATTTAAAACACGGCTACTTTCCAATCACCACTTACTAATCACTACTCACCAAAAAGAAAATGTACAAATTCGGAACAAGGGCAATTCATGCAGGGCAGGAGCCGGACCCAACAACAGGAGCAATTATGACTCCTATTTATCAAACCTCTACTTACGTGCAGGAAAGTCCGGGTAAACACAAGGGCTATTCTTATGCAAGAGGGAAAAATCCGACGCGTGTTGCTTTGGAAAAATGTATTGCTTCGCTTGAAAATGCGAAACATGGATTGTGTTTCTCCAGCGGACAAGGAGCCGAAGATGCAATCATGAAATTATTGCGCCCGGGCGATGAAGTTATTGCAACTGACGATTTATACGGCGGCTCTTATCGGATGTTCACAAAAGTGTTTGCTCACTTCGGTATTGTCTTTCATTTTGTGAATATGAATAATGCAAGTGATATTTCTAAACACGTCAATGCAAAAACAAAAATGATCTGGGTTGAAACACCAACCAATCCGTTGATGCGAATTATCGATATTAAAGCAACGGCAGAAATTGCAAAGAAAAATAATCTCATCCTTGTTGTCGACAATACTTTTGCTTCTCCGTATTTACAAAATCCGTTAGACCTTGGCGCTCACATTGTAATGCATTCTGTTACAAAATACATCAGTGGTCACTCTGACGTAATTATGGGAGCAACCTGTACAAACGACGACAAACTACAAGAAGAACTGGCTTTCATTGCTAACTCTTGTGGAGCAACTCCCGGTCCGCAGGATAGCTTCCTTGTTTTACGCGGAGTAAAAACATTACATATCCGTATGGACAGACATTGCGCCAATGGAAGAGCTGTAGCAAATTTCTTAAAATCACATCCGAAAGTTGATTTAGTGCATTGGCCGGGATTTACTGATCATCCCAACCATGATATCGCAAAACAGCAAATGCGTGATTTTGGTGGAATGATCTCTTTCACCCTAAAAGGAAATTCAATGGAAGAAGCATTTAGAATGGCCTCCGCTACAAAAGTGTTTTCTTTGGCTGAATCTCTTGGCGGCGTAGAATCGCTCATCGGTCATCCGGCTTCTATGACACATGCTGCAATTCCTAAAGAATTAAGGGAAAAATCAGGAGTTTTAGATTAACTTCTGCGTTTAAGTGTCGGAATTGAGGACGAAAGCGATCTAATCGATGACTTAAGACAAGCAATTGGCTAATTTTTTAGTCAAAAGATTGTCATAACATCCTATTAACTAAAAAATTTCCAAAAAAATCGCTAAATTTGTATTTCTAGAAAAAAGCAATACAATTCCCAAAATCATTAGTAAACATTAACATGAAAAAAATACTACTTGCATTGTCTTTTGCAGCAATCATTAGTTCAATTGCGATTGCACAAGAGCATCGTTGCTATTCATCAGAAATGAACAACGAAGCAATTAAAAACAACCCTGACTTGTTGCGTCAGACTCAATTGCTAGAGTTGTTTACACAGCAGTATGGTACATTGGAAAGAAGAAACAATTCTGTTGTTTATGTTATTCCAATCGTATTTCATATCCTCCATAATTACGGTGCTGAAAACATAACCGATGCTCAGGTGTATGATCAGGTTGCTATTTTGAATCGCGATTATCGCAGATTAAATGCTGATACAATTGATCTCGTTCCGGCATTCCAAGGATTGGCTTCTGATATCGAAGTTGAATTTCGTTTACCAAGCATAGATCCGAGTGGAAATTGCACCAATGGTATTGACAGAATTCAGACCTTGTTAACCTATTCTGCGAATGATGCATCGAAATTAAACCCTTGGCCAAACAACAAATATTTAAATATTTGGGTAGCTAATTCTCTTGAAAATACAGGTGCTGCTGCTTATGCATACAAGCCGGGTTCAGTTCCGTCTCCCCTTGTTGACGGAGTTTTATGCCGTCATAATTATCTTGGAAGCATTGGCACAAGCGATGTAAATTCAAGCCGCACTTTAACACACGAAATCGGACATTGTCTTAACCTTGATCACCCTTGGGGTAGTACAAATCAACCCGGCGTTGCTTGTGGTGACGATGGAGTCAGCGATACGCCTATCACTATGGGTTGGACTGTTTGTACATTAACCGGTTCAATTTGTAATCCTCCAATAATTGAAAACGTTCAAAACTACATGGACTATTCGTATTGTGATATCATGTTTACAGAAGGACAGAAAACAAGAATGCGTGCAGCTTTAAATAGCACTGCTTCGAACAGAAATAATTTATGGACAGGATCGAACTTACTTGCTACCGGTGTAACACAAGGTCCGCAATTATGTGCACCGATTGCTGATTTCAAATATGATCACCAATTGGTTTGCGAAAACGGAACGGTATTGTTTTATGATTTAAGCTGGAAAGGTCGCGTTTCAAATTGGAACTGGTCATTCCCCGGCGGCGTTCCTTCAACTTCAACGGACTCTGCTCCTTTAGTAACTTATCCTACAGCCGGAACATATTCTGCTTCTTTGATCGTATCGAATGCAACAGGAACCGATTCTATTACAAGAACTCAATTAATTTACGTTACCGGACCAAACATGACGAGCATTCCATACATCGAAGGTTTTGAAAATCCGATATCGTTCCCGGGTGCTGAAGGATTTGTATTAAACGAGGATAATGCAACAACATGGACAAGGGTAACAACTGCTGCTGTGTCAGGTGTGGCGTCTATTAAAATCAACAACTATACGAACACAAGAGGTCAGATTGACGAATGGATTATGCCTACATTCGACTTTTCTAATATCACTACACCGGTTACAATGACTTTCTATGTTGCCAATGCACGAAGAAATTCTACAAGTGACGACAAACTTTCTTTCTCTGCAAGCTTAAATTGCGGTGCCACATGGATACCTCGTTACACAAAAAGCGGAGCTACTCTAGCAACCATAACTAATATCGTTTCTACCAGCTTTACACCAAATGCCTCTCAGTGGAGACAAGAAACTCTTTCTTTGAACCCGTACAAATTACTTCCGAAAGTTCGTTTCAAATTCACGAACACCAGCGACAGAGGTAATAACACGTACATCGACAGTATCACTATCACCGGAACAATTGTGAATGTGGATGAAATGGATGAGATTCAATTGGGGTTTGCTCTTTATCCAAATCCAACTACTGAATTCAGTACTGTTCAGTTTCAGTTATCTAAAAACCAATCAGTAAATCTTGAAGTGAAAAACATTTTAGGGCAAACTATCGCTAACGTTTTAAACGAAGAAATGACTGGCGGTTTACATGAAGTGAAACTTCCTGCTCTTCCTAAAGGAATTTACATGATTGATCTTTATACCGGCGACAAACACCACGTACGTAGGTTGATTGTTAATTAAAAAACTTTTCACGGCCCCTTTTCACGGCCCTTCAGGGTCGTGAAAAGGGGCCGTGAAATATCTTCCCCATATGCTCAAATCGAGATTCTGTATTATTCTATTAATTCTCAGCTTAATTTTCAATTTTGCTGATGCACAGGAATCTCCTGTTTATCGAAAAAACGCTTTTTCATTTAACCTGACGCGTTACGCTATTAACGAATTAAATTTAACCTATGAACGAAGATTATCAGTTCGAAGGGCTATTGAATTTAATGCCGGACTTATTTACATCAACGACCCAATTCAGGAATCTGCAAAGACGTGGGCAAACACTCAATATTTTTATGAGCGTGGATTTGCTGCACGCTTTTATTATAAAATTTTCAAGAGGCCGGAAGACGACAAAACCAACTGGCGCGATTATATATCACCAGGTATTTCATACAAATATCTTTACTACAATAATCAGTGGTTTGAAAGTGAAGCGGATGGCCACGGGAAAGAACGTTACTTTCAGCATCGCTTCAGAAGCAAAATCAGCCTTGAATTTATTTGGGGGAAAGTTTATGAAATGAATAAAACATTTGCTTTCGAATTCTTTTATGGCGCAGGACTTACTGGAACTCTGTCGGATCGATATGTTATTTACTATCAACCTGACGATCGCAAAACTGAAATCAAAACAGTGAACGACCACGATAAACGTTTTTATGTACGTCCTGCTCTTTTGCTAGGAGCAAAGCTTCGACTTTCTTTTTAGATTGAACTAGTGCAATCGTTCAATGCGCTTCCAACCAATTTTTACCTGTACCAATTCCAATTTCAATTGGTACTGTTAATGGCAAAGCTGTTTTCATCCTTTCTTCAACCATTTGTTTTAAAGAATCTATTTCCGAAACATGTGCATCAAAAACAAGTTCATCATGCACTTGAAGTAACATTTTAGATTTCATTTTTGCTTTTTTCATATCGTTGTGGATATTGATCATTGCCACTTTAATCATATCAGCAGCGCTTCCTTGAATGGGTGCATTGATAGCATTCCTCTCTGCAAAACCTCTTACCGTTGCATTGGCAGAATTGATGTCGCGTAAATACCGACGACGTCCAAGAATAGTTTCCACATAACCCTTTGTACGTGCATCTTCAATACTTTTATCCATGTACTCTTTTACATGTGAATATTGTTGGAAGTAATTATCAATAATGCTCTTTGCTTCTGTACGTGAAATATTCAATCGCTCGGCCAGACCAAATGCTGAAATTCCATAAATGATACCGAAGTTAACCATCTTCGCACTGCGGCGCATATCGGATGTTACATCTGCTAAAGGCACACCGAATACTTTCGATGCTGTTGCTGCATGAATATCTTCTCCGCTGTTGAAGGCAGATAACATTCCCGGATCACCGCTTAGCTCAGCAATGATTCTTAATTCTATCTGCGAATAATCGGCTGAAAGCAATACAAAATTTTCATTGCGCGGAATAAATGCTTTGCGAATTTCTCTTCCGCGTTCTGTTCGGATTGGAATGTTTTGAAGATTCGGATTGTCGGAACTTAATCGACCTGTTACAGCAACAACCTGATTATACGAAGTGTGAATTCTCCCTGTGGATTTATTTATTAATTCCGGTAAAACATCGACATAGGTGTTTTTTAATTTCACTAACTCACGGTAATCGAGAATTCGTCGAACAATAGGATGCTTGTTTTCCAGTTTACTCAATACATCTTCACTCGTTGAATATTGTCCGGTCTTTGTCTTCACCGGCTTCTCTGTAATTTTCAATCGTTCAAATAAAATTTCACCTACTTGTTTCGGAGAACTTACATTGAAAACCGAACCTGCCATTGACTGAATATCCTTTTCAGTAATTCCAATATCCGTTGCAAGCACTTCCGATAACTCTTTCAATGAAGCTGTATCAAGAGCTATTCCTTCTGATTCCATTTCCATTAAAACATTCACCAAAGGCATTTCTACTTCATGAAATAATTTTTCTAAACCTGCTTTTTTAAGTTTTGGTTCAAAATTTTCTTTCAACTGAAAAGTGATGTCTGCATCTTCGGCTGCATATTCTGCTACGGCATCGATGGGTGCATCACGCATGGTGGTTTGATCTTTTCCTTTTTTTCCTATTAAAGTTTCTATTGAAACCGGTGAATACGAAAGATATGTTTCCGCCATCACATCCATATTGTGTCTCATCTCCGGCTGAATAAGGAAATGTGCAATCATGGTGTCAAATGTACTTCCCGCTAATTTTACTCCGTAACGATTTAAAATTGCCAAATCATATTTTAAATTTTGTGCAATTTTTTCTATGGTTTCATTTTCAAAAACAATTTTAAATTCATCAACAATTTTCTGCGCTTCTTTTTGATCTGCCGGAACCGGAACATACCAACCTTCATGTTTCTTTGTGCTAAATGATAGTCCTACTAATTCAGCAATACTTGAATCGAGGCCTGTAGTTTCTGTATCAAAACAAATTGATTTGTGTGTCAATAATTCTGCTATTAGTTTTTTTCTTTCCTCAAATGTAAAAGCAACCTGATACTTATGTGCTGTATCATGAATCGTATTCATGTTCTTCTCTGCAATCATCTCCGGTGCTAGTTCAATAGCGAAATTCTGTTGAGGAGAATCATCTCCAAATAACGATGTTTGTGAGGGTTGATTCACAATCGGTTTTGCTTTGCCCGGCTCTGCAGGAACATTCGACAAATTTAACTGTTCTGCTAAACGACGAAATTCTAATTCGGTAAATAGTTCACGCAGCTTTTCTTTGTTGGGTTCAACAGCAATAAGTTCTTCGATAGAATTGTTGACGGGAACATCCAGTAAAATTGTTGCTAACCATTTAGACTGAATTGCCATCTCTTTATTCAACTCAACTTTTTCTTTCAACTTTCCTTTTAGTTGATCCGTATTTTCTAACAATTTCTCTATGCTTCCAAATTGTTTTATTAATTGAATGGCTGTCTTCTCTCCAACTCCTGGAATTCCTGGAATATTATCAGAAGCATCGCCCATCAGACCAAGAATATCTTTCACCTGCTCCACTCTTTCAATATCCCAACGTTTACATACTTCCGGAATGCCCATTACCTCCGGACTACCTCCCGCTCTGGCAGGTTTGTAAATAAATGTATGTTCATCTACCAGTTGCCCGAAATCTTTATCCGGCGTCATCATATATGTTTCAAAGCCTTCTTTCTCTGCAATAATTGCCAATGTTCCAATAATGTCATCGGCTTCATAGCCTTGCTTGGTTAGCAATGGAATATTAAAACATTCACACAAACGAAATATATATGGAATACTTTTCGCAAGATCTTCAGGGATCTCTTCCCGATGTGCTTTATAAGCAGGAAATTCTTCATGACGTGCAGTCTTCCCCGGTGTATCAAAAACCACAGCAATATGTGTCGGATTTTCTTTTCGTAAAACCTCGAGCAATGTATTCGTAAAGCCAAAAATTGCCGAAGTATTCAGCCCTTTTGAATTGATCCGGTGATTATTTGAAAAGCCAAAATAAGCCCGGTAAATAAGTGCCATTCCGTCTAATAAAAACAGTTTCTTCGCCATGTGTGTTTTTCTTGAAAGCCAAAGATAAAAAAACGATTAGGGTGGTTATGTATTTAAGTAAAGAATTATTGAACGATGAAAATGCCGCAAGCATCTTGTAAGGGCTTACTTTGGGTCACCTTCATTTCCTGAGGAGAGAACGAAAACGCCCTGCTAATTCGAAATTCGTATTACGAAATTCGAAATTCGGTTTGCTGTTGTTCTTAGAAAACGACGAGTTCTCTTCGAGAT
>CAYHCU010000098.1:0-10371 GCA_964355035.1 uncultured Flavobacteriales bacterium
CTTGAAGGACCATCATCTTCAATTACCAAAATTGTTTTTTTCATGGCTAACAAAATTAATTATTCAATGTACAAAATTATTAAATTTAAGGGCAATCAACATGACTACCATCATGAATTTCCGAACACTGCGAAAATGCATAAAAATAATTGCACTTCATAAAAAACAACAAAATGAACTATAAATAACTCACATTCCTTCTTCCCAAGATTCACTTCGTCCTGCGGTAACAAGTGTCCCCACCATTTTATCATTCAATGTATATCGATCGGAAAGAGCCTTAATTGTTTTTGCAAAATTTTCACCGGTATCGGAAAGGCTACCCATTTCATACTTATTGTCTAGCATCTTTGACAACAAATTATGAAGAGATAGAATTCCAACTAGCTTACCCATTCTATCAACAACAGGTAATCGACCGACCTTATTTACTCTCATTTGTTTTAAGGCAATAGTTAAATCATCATTTACATTCACAAAATGAACTTCCTTTGAAATAATATCACCGACATTTCGATCATTCATTGGCTTATTCAATGTATGAGCCAAAGACAAACAAATATCACGGTCAGTAATAATTCCTACTATTTTTTTATTTCGGTCAACTACAGGTAACACACCACAATTAGCTATTTTCATTGCTTTGGCAGCAACGTGTAATTTAGTTGACGGACTGCAATATTTCAGAGAACTTGCAGTCATAACTTCTTGAACTTTCATGTTAGATATTTTTCTCCCCATAAAGTAACTACAAAATTTTTCTTAATGATGTGGAAATTATCACCTAAACTTTTGATTCTTGTCACATTTAACATCAAAATCCATTTAACTTTGCGCTCAACAGTTTTAACATAATAATGGCCGAACACAAACACTATATTATCCATAAACCATTTGGCTATCTGAGTCAATTTATGTGTGATTTAAAAAAGAAAAAGCTATTAGGAGGATTTCATGAATTTCCTGCTGGAATCATGGCAATCGGTCGTTTAGACGAAGACAGCGAAGGGCTCCTTCTGCTAACCACTGATGGAAAAGTAAGTGAATCTATACGCAGCAAAAAAGTTCCAAAAGAATACTACGCACAAGTAGATGGTTTGATTACTGATACTGCAATAGCGATGATGCAAACCGGCGTTGAAATTGGAATAAGAAACTTAAAATATCAAACTTTGCCTTGTCATGCTTTCCGCTTAGAAGAAATCCCCGACTTTCCAGCCAGAACCCGTAAAATTCGCGATGATCGACATGGCCCAACAAGTTGGGTCTCCATTATTTTGTCAGAAGGGAAAAATCGTCAGGTAAGAAAAATGACAGCAGCTGTTGGCTTCCCGACATTGCGGTTAATTAGAGTGAGAGTTGGAGATATTTTATTAGGTAATTTAGCAGCAGGAGAAGTAAAAGAAATGGCCTCACTTGAATAAATTGCAACTAGGAATTATTTTACTTTATAATGAATACCCCAATAATGAACTCTCTCCATATCTTTAAGTTTCGAGGTAATATTATTTTTGTAAACCATTAAACTATTTTCGGTTTCCGGTTTAAATTCTTTCTTTATAAGAGCAATAATCTCTTTGTCTTCTTTAGAACCGGAATACAAGCCAACATTTTCCAGTACAATGCTTCTTGTATTATAACTGCCATACGATAAGCAATCCAAATATATATTTGCGAAGATGGCAACCTTATTTTTGAATGGAGAATCTTCGGCATAATTCAATTTTGAATACAGACATTTTTCATTATAAGCATTTCCATGAGCACTTCCGAAGATCATCAGATTACAACTATTTTCAATCGAAATGCCGGATTTTAAAATATCAACCATTCGACTATAGTATGCTTTGTCCCGAACCTCGGTTTTATCAACCGATTGCAAAGCAGATAGTACAAAATTGGCTTCTTTCAATTTCGCTTTTAAAACTGCATCAGGTTGGTTAATTCCTAATTTTTGAATATACTTTTTGAAAGTATAAAAATCCGCTTCTTCCAAACCTTGCACCCTTATTCCATATATAAAAGATTTAATTACACTTAAATCAATATTTGATTTGGCGAAAACATTCTTCAATTGTTCAAAATACAATTTAAAAGCTTCCAATCTGCCTCCCGGATTTCCATGATCATACTCGAAATCCGTTCCAATAAACCGTATGTTCTTTTTTAATTTTCGTATTGCGAAATAGAATTCAATTTTAAGAGGATCATTTCGTAAGACCGAATCAATTAATAACCGATCATTTCCTGTAAGATAATTATTAATAAAATAAGTAAGTGAAAATGGTGCTTCAATGAAAACATTTAAAGTATCTGAAGAAGTAAATTCGCCGGTAATTTGATTTATTATCAGGAGATATTCAGGAAAATTTGTTTTGACTTCGTGACATTCAGTAATAAAAAGCAGTTTCCCTTTCAAAGAATCGACACTAGGCGTAAATGCGCTTCCATTTACCGTTTGCCCCATTGCAGAACGATTAGTAAGTAAAAAGGTAAAAAGCACTCCTAAGAAAATCGATGTGCGTTTGAGCGTGTGCATTTATTTGTTTTCGTTATTCGTTATTCGTTGTTCGTGATTCGTGGTTCGTAGGCTGCAATGAGGAATTTACATTTTCCATTTCCGACCTTTTTTTGTAAACGCTCGCAGCTCAACTTTGAACTTTGAACTTCAAACATCGAACTTTGAACTTTGAACTTCAAACCTTGAACTTTAATCCGGCAAGTTACCTATTCCGAAAAAGGAAGTGAATAAAAACACACTACTTCCTTACAAATAACATTGTGATTATTTGGCAATAATCATTTTTACGATCGCTTTCCCTTCCTTTCCCTCGATATGGAGAAAATAAGTCCCTTGGGAAAGATTTGTCCAATTCAGTTGAATCGAATTATAACCGCTATTCGTTATTCGGTTTTCAGTGTTCACAAGTTTGCCTGCAAGATCAAAACATTTTAATTTAAGGACGCTTTCGTATTTACCTACATAATCAATCGAAAAATTCCCAATGCCGGGATTCGGAAAAACAGTACAAGCTATACCTGAATTTGAAATCGTATTTACATTTGTCACCAATTGTACTGCACGCATTACAGCTCCGATTGCATTCACCTTTCCATTGCCCCATGAATTATTTCCACCGACAGGAATAGTTCCTGTAAAAGCGTCTTTAATGGCTGTTAAAGTATAAATATCTTTAACCTCTTGTGGCGACAAATCTCCTTTCACTTGTAATAACAATGAAGTAATTCCCGAAACAGCCGGAGAAGCCATCGATGTTCCGCTAAGCATTCCATAAGGATAATCATGATTATTTGTAGCATCATGATATTTATTAATCACATATAAATAATTACCTCCTGTCGACATAAAGGAACTGTCAAACGAACTTATAGAAGAGCCAACTGTTAGTCCGGGGCCGGTAATGTCAGGCTTAATTCTTCCATCAGATGTAGGACCATGACTGGAAAAAGGAACAAGATTTCCTTTAGCCACATAACCTGCATAAGAATAAGTTTGAGAGCTTATATTAGTCCATTGTACTTTTGATGCATAAGCACCCACACTGATGGCAGAACGAGTCGAAGCAATATCTGAAACTGATAAATCATGATCACCATTTACAGCATTTGGTAAGCTATAACTTCTGAAGGCCCCATAATAGCCTGTCGTATTAGAAACGTAGCTATTCCAAATATTTACCATTCCATCAACAGAAGCCACACTAATTAATATAGAATCAGAGGCTCTATTGTCAAAGTCGATAAATATTCTTGGCTTGTTATTAAACTCGCTTGCGGCCGTTACAATTGTAATAAAACAGGTGTCGTTATTGGTGTCTAGTAAATACAATGTATGAACGCTATCATCCAAACAAATATTTCCGGTAGAAGAAACAACACCATTATTATACAATGAAATATTAGCACAAAAAGTTTTTGAAGAATCTCCCCAGATATCTACCCAGGTTTTCTTTCCTTCCGGACTGTCAGAAATATCAAGAAAAGATTGCACTAAAGTGTCTGTTGGAGTAAACGTTTTTTGAATGTGAATTGAATCCTGTCCATTATTACCTGCTGCACAAACAAAGATTCTACCGGGCCCGGTAAGATTATCCAGTGCCTGACTAAACAATCCGCTTCCATCATGTGGTCCAAGGGGACTTCCCCAACTTAAATTAACGACAGCCGGTTTACTCACTGATGTTGCATAATCATAAACATATTGGATACCATCGATCATATCTGAAATACCTGTGCTAATCCACTGATCTTTTGAAGGCGTTATTCCGACCAATACAATATCAGTTTTGTAGCCAATTCCTCTAAACTTTCTATTTGTTGTTGGGCTACGATATCCTGCTCCGGCACAAATTCCGGCTACGTGTGTACCATGTGTAGCGGTCGATGCATCTGTTCCAATATTCCAAAGGATGAGAGAATCAGTTTCTTCTGTGCCATAAGTATAACCTGTTGGCGCAATTCCGGTATTATCTTTCTGCAACCACACTTTTTTTATGCGATAATTGACACCTGTAGTATCAAAAAATGTTGGATGCTGAAAATCAAAACCTACATCCACAATACCCATCACAACGCCTTCACCATTATATGGCATCGGCAAACCTAGTCCGCCGTGAACCGAATCAACACGTGTATCCACTCTTGCATTGTCCAATGTCGGAAAAACCGGTTCGTCAATTTGTATATATTCAATTCCTTGCAACTCTGTAAAAATCTGAAATTGATCTGCCGGAATTTGCACAGTCCAAATTAAACCTGCTTTTGTTCCAACAATTACACCCGTTGAAGAAAATTGCGCAACGTCAACATTACTTCTTACCTTAATAATTGCAGAAACAAATATTTTACCACCGATTTTTTTATACACAAATTTAGAAACAGGTTCGAATTTGTCACCGGTTTTCTGTAATTCCTTCAGATAAATTTTTGAAAATGGAGATAGCTTTGCTTTTCCGGATTGAGAATAAGAAACCGAGAAAGTTAAGACAGCGATAAGGGTGAGTAGATATTTTTTCATAACCTATTTTGTTTTTTGCGAAGTAAAAATAGAAAAAGAATTGGGATTACAATGAGTCGGAAGAAAACTTGTATTTGCAACATATAAACCCTACTTTTCCTCGCAAATTGAAATTATGGGCATTTTAGCTAAACATCCAAAGGGTTTACCGTATTTATTCTTAACTGAAATGTGGGAAAGATTCGGATATTATCTGATGATTGGAATCTTCGTTCTTTACATGACGGATTTTGAAAAAGGAGGATTGAATTTTGATCGCGAACAAGCCGCAGACATTTTCGGAACTTTTATAGCATTGAATTACTTGACACCATTTTTAGGAGGATTATTAGCTGATCGATTACTTGGCTATCGACGTTCGATCATACTTGGCGGGAGTTTAATGGGACTTGGATATTTATGTTTAGCGATTAGCGGCATGACTGCTTTTTATGCAGCGATGTCGTTGATCATCCTTGGGAATGGGTTTTTCAAACCCAACATCTCCACATTATTGGGAGGTTTATATTCAGAAGGCAAATTCAAATCACTGAAAGATAGTGGCTATAATATATTCTACATGGGAATAAATGTCGGCGCCTTTATTTGTAATTTCTTCGCAGCGTTTCTTCGCAATACGTATGGATGGTCAGAAGCTTTTGCAGCAGCAGGGATAGGAATGTTTATTGGTGTTGGTATTTTTATTTTAGGCAACAAAAATTATGCACATGTCGATGTCATTAAACCTGCAGAAAAAGGAGATACACCGGTAATAAAAGTACTTTATCAGGTCTTATTACCTGCAATTTTAATTGGCATAGTAGGATGGTTAATCCCGGGAAATATTTGCGGTAGTGATAGTACTGATGCTTTTCTGCTAGGCTCTGTTCCGGTAGTTACTTTTTATGCTTCGCTCTATTTTAAAGCTTCTGAAAAAGAGAAGAAACCTATTGGTGCTTTACTTTCAATTTTTGCTGTTGTGGTAATTTTCTGGGCTGTCTTTAAACAAAACGGTACTGCCCTCACTACATGGGCTCAATATTACACAAATCGTGATACACCAAAAAGCATTGAAAAAATCACGAGTGCTTTAAAATTAGATGAAACGGTCACCTATAAGCAAGACACTACTTACCTACTCGACCATCAATTCAAAAAAATTAAAGATGCTTCCGGAACTGCAACAAAAGGGTTAACGTATCCCGCATATTTCATAAATGATGATGTCTCTCAATTGCAGGAAGGACAGAAAAAGAAATTAATCTCAACAGAATTATTTCAAAGCATCAATCCATTCTTTGTTGTCACACTTACACCGCTTGTTATTGCATTTTTCAGTTTCCTGCGAAGTCGAAAGAAAGAACCCACTACACCCGGAAAAATTTGTTTAGGATTATTTGTAAGCGGCCTTTCCACCCTTATCATGGTAGCGGCAGTTTATAGCATCGGCGACGGCAGCATCAAATCAAGTTCCTGGTGGCTTATCTCCTCCTATGGTATAATTACCATCGGTGAACTTTTCTTAAGTCCAATGGGACTAAGTTTAGTTTCGAAACTTTCTCCGCCCAGAATCACAGCAATGATGATGGGTGGATGGAGTTTAGCAACATCATTAGGAAATAAACTCAGTGGTATCCTTGCCAAACTTTGGGACACCTACGACGATAAAGCCAATTACTTCTGGGTGAATTTTATTTTACTAATGATTGCAACTGCTATGCTTGCTTTGATGCTAAAAAGACTGAATAAGATCTTTAAGGAGTATGGGGCTTAGGAAGCCATTAAAAAATATTTCCCACTGAAAGGCGAAGATAAACGCTGAATTACTGTTGAAAAAAACACTTCTTGAAAAGAAGACTCACACTCTTTCTGCGAAAATCTGTGCCTTTCTGCGGGACAAAAAAAAGAGTAATTTGAACTGAAAAAAAACAATTACTTTTTACCCAAGTTAACCGGAAGTTCAACATGAAAAACTGTTTCTCCAGGAGAAGAAACAAAATCAATTTTCCCATCATGTACAGAAACAATATCGAAACTTAGGGAAAGTCCGAGTCCTGTGCCATCGCCTGCAGGTTTCGAAGTATAGAAAGGTTGAAAGATTTTTTCGCGAACTTTGGCATCAATTCCACTTCCATTATCTGTGATGTAGAGGTTGATTTTGTCATTCAAAAAAGTCGTATCGATTTTCACTTTTGCATTAAATGGCATGTTATTCAATAGAGAAACTTTTAGTTTTTCATTTACAGAATAAAATGAATTATCAAGTAAATTGACAACCAATCTGAAAATATCATGTTTTACCAATTCGATAAGTGGAATTTTTCGATCGAAATTTTTCTCAATTTCAATTTTGAAGTCAGGAACTCTAGATTTAATAGTATAAACAGCCACTTTCAAAGCCTCTTCGCAAATCGAATTAAAATCACCTTGTTCCATATGACGACGTTCATTGCGATGATGCTTGAGCATACTTTTTAAAATTGCTTCTGCTCGTTTTCCATGATGATTAATCTTTTCACTGATTTGTGAGAGATCGTTTAAGACATCATGGTTTTCTGAAAATTTATTATCGAGCTGTAGTTCTCCAACCAATTCCGTTGCGAGTTCAGAAAAATTTGTCACAAAATTGAGGGGGTTTTGAATTTCGTGTGCAATGTCAGAAATAAGTTCGCCCAAAGAAGCAAGCTTCGCCTGACGGATAATCATTTCCTGCGAATGACGCAACTCTTCTAAAGCATCAGAAAGTTCATTGTTTCGCTTTTCCAATTCTTCTGTACGAACCTTAACCAATTCTGTTAATTCATTTTCCCGTTTTCTATATTGATTGAGCAGAACTTCGTTTTGATTCCTAAGGCGATTACTTAGTGTAGAAACGAGATATTTAAAAATGTCAGGATAATTTTTCATGACATCATAAAAGTCCTCTCTACTTAATACTCCCATTTGGCATTTAGAAATTGTAGAAACAGACATTGAACGGGTGCCATTATCAATTAAGGCCATCTCTCCAAAAACAGCACCTGCTGTTAATTCAGTTAGCGTAAGGTGCAAGTCATGAACTTTAACATTACCGGATAAGATAATGTACATTGAATTACCTTCATCACCTTTATTAAGAATTTCGAAGTTCTCATCAAATTCCTCAACCGTAAGTTTTGTGCATAAGGCCTCAACAACATTTTTGGGCAGTTTCTCAAAAAACGGAGAATGCACCAAAGCACTTAATAGATTTTGCGGCGAAATGAAAGTCATGATAATATAATTGACTAAAGGTGGTAAAAAATGAACACATATTCAAGAAAACACCTTACAAAATTATTTTTTCAAAATCAACCGAACTTTACGGAAGTCATAGTCAGCGAACCACCAACAGCATTATCATTAAAAAAAGCCGCAGATTCGTTCTTTTCCTGAAGAGCAAGTGTATAGATTAACGGAAAATAATGATCCGGTGTTGGGATTGCAAGTTCAGCGGATTTTCCCATACTTTGCCAGTTGATTAATCCGACATGATCGCGATTAAGGATTTTGTTTTTGAATACTGCATTCATTTCAAGAGCCCAATCAAAACCATAATCTGTTTCGTTGATACGACTGAAATCAACCAACCTCAAATTATGAACCATATTCCCACTACCGATAATCAGAACTCCTTTATTTCGCAAACTGCTAAGTTGTTTTGCAAGATCATAATGGTATTGCGCGGGTTTGTAGTAGTCGATACTCAGTTGCAATACCGGAATATTTGCAAGCGGATACATTCGCTTCACAACCGACCAGGTGCCATGATCTAAGCCCCAATCAAGATCAAGTCCAACGTCTGTAGTCGTAATAATTTTTTTTGTTTCAGCAGCAAGAATTGCATTTCCCGGTGCAGGATACTGAACATCAAAAAGTGCTTGCGGAAATCCTCCGAAATCATGAATAGTTTTCGGATATTCCATCGCTGTTATGTGCGTTCCTTTTGTTAACCAATGAGCTGAAATACATAAGACAGCTTTAGGAGTAGGAATTTCTTTCGCTAATTTTTCCCACACTCTTGAGAATTGGTTATTTTCAATACCATTCATAGGCGAGCCGTGGCCAATGAAAAGCACAGGCATTTTATTTTCCGTTTGGACTAATGAATCTGCTAATGTTTTTAAAGATCCTAATGTCATAAGTGTGTGTGATTCGTGGCTCGTTTTTCGTGGCTCGTGGCTCGTGAGTCGTGAGTCGTGAGTCGAATAACGAAAAACGAACTACGAACTACGAATCATTTACCCAACAATCTTCTTAATCTCATTCAACTTATTCAAAGCCTGCATTGGAGTCAGATTATCCAGATCAATATTTTTAATCTCTTCTCTGATTTGTTCGAGAACAGGATCATCGAGTTTGAAAAAACTTAGTTGCATGTCGGCAGCTGCTGCCATTTTTTTTGCTTTCCCGGGTTCACTACGGCTGGCTTCTAATTGCTTTAGCATATCTTGAGCACGATGGATTACTTTCGAAGGAATACCGGCCATCTTTGCCACATGAATACCAAAAGAGTGTTCGCTTCCACCTTGTACGAGTTTACGAAGGAAGACAACGGTATTGGTCAACTCTTTTACTGTTACATGAAAATTATGAATGCGAGGCATAGTTGCAGCCATTTCATTCAGCTCGTGATAATGGGTTGCAAACAATGTTTTCGCACGAGTTCCGGAGTTGTCGTGCAAATATTCTGCTATTGCCCAAGCGATGCTGATACCGTCATACGTTGAAGTTCCTCTTCCGATTTCATCCAATAAGATCAAACTGCGATCAGAAATA
Source organism: uncultured Flavobacteriales bacterium (assembly GCA_964355035.1). Classification (GTDB taxonomy): domain Bacteria; phylum Bacteroidota; class Bacteroidia; order AKYH767-A; family 2013-40CM-41-45; genus JADKIH01. The sequence goes on from CAYHCU010000098.1 coordinate 9,815, forward strand.
TTATGCAGGATGCTGGCAGTCTCATTCATCTCAACCATGAATGTAGATTCGCCGCTGGAAATATTATCACTCGCTCCTACTCGAGTAAAAATTTTATCTACGATACCTATTTCAGCAGAAGCAGCCGGAACGAAACTGCCCGTTTGCGCTAACAATGTAATCAAAGCAGTCTGACGGAGAATTGCAGATTTACCCGACATGTTCGGTCCCGTGATCATTAAAATCTGTTGTATATCAGGATCGAGGTAAATATCGTTAGCAATAAATTTTTCGCCTTGCGGCAATTGCTTTTCGATTACCGGATGTCTGCCACTGCGGATATCAATAATTTTTCCATCACTGATCTGAGGACGGACATAATTATTCTTCTGTGCTGTTTCTGCAAATGAAAGCAGACAATCAATTTTAGCGATCAACGAAGCATTGAGTTGAATCGGTTGAATATATTCCAAAATAGACTGAACAAGTTCATTGAAGAGTTGTGTTTCCAGTGAAAGTATTTTTTCCTCCGCACCTAAAATTTTCTCTTCATACACTTTTAATTCTTCAGTAATGTA
>CAYHCU010000099.1:0-10346 GCA_964355035.1 uncultured Flavobacteriales bacterium
TATCACTCTTCCGAGCTCATCGTGGCTTACCTAAAAATAAAGCACTCATAAAATTGCTTGGTGAACAAGGTGCTTCAGCCATTATGCGAAGCACTGAAAATTTCTATTTGCAGGATCAGCAAAAAGAAATGCATGTAGCAGATGAACCGCTTTATTTTACAATCGATGAGAAAAACAACAGCATTGAATTAACCGAAAAAGGTGTTGAATTAATTTCTACATCCAGCGAAGATAAAAATTTCTTTATCCTTCCCGATGTTGGTTTAGTGATTGCTGAAATCGAACGAACTACTGCAACACCTGAAGAAAGACTGATTCGTAAAGATGAATTGATGCGTGATTATGCAATCAAGTCTGAACGAATTCATACTGTGAATCAACTCTTAAAAGCATATACTCTTTTTGATCTTGACGTAGAGTACATCATTACAGATGGAAAAATAAAAATCGTTGATGAACAAACCGGTCGTGTGATGGAAGGTCGTCGTTATTCTGATGGCTTACACCAGGCAATTGAAGCAAAAGAAAATGTAAAAATCGAAGCGTCCACACAAACGTATGCTACGATTACTTTGCAAAATTACTTCAGAATGTACCATAAGCTTGCAGGTATGACCGGTACCGCTGAAACTGAAGCGCAGGAATTATGGTCGATTTACAAATTAGAAGTTGTTGGTATTCCAACGAATCGTTCAATTGTAAGAAAGGATCACGAAGATAAAGTTTACAAGACAAAGCGTGAAAAATACAATGCTGTCATCGAAGAAATTGAAGCATTGGTTAAAGCCGGTCGTCCAATACTAGTAGGTACAACCAGCGTAGAGACTTCTGAATTATTAAGTCGTATGTTGAAATTGCGCAACATTCGTCACAATGTATTAAACGCAAAACTTCACCAGCGGGAAGCACAAATTATTCAGGAAGCCGGTTTGGCCGGAACCGTTACCATTGCCACAAACATGGCGGGACGGGGAACTGATATCAAGTTAGGACCCGGCGTTAAAGAAGCGGGAGGTTTAGCGATTGTAGGAACAGAGAAACACGAATCTCGCCGCGTTGATCGTCAGTTGCGTGGTCGTGCCGGTCGACAAGGTGATCCGGGGTCTTCACAATTCTATGTTTCTTTGGAAGATGACCTGATGCGTCTCTTCGGTTCAGAACGAATCATGAAATTGATGGATCGCATGGGAATTGAAGAAGGAGAAGTGATTCAGCATAGTATGATTACTTCTTCCATCGAACGTGCACAACGTAAGGTTGAAGAAAACAACTTTGGTATTCGTAAGCGTTTGATTGAATACGATGATGTCATGAATTCACAACGAGAGGTGATTTACACCAAACGTCGTCATGCAATTTTTGGTGAACGATTGAGTATCGATATCAACAACATGCTTTATGATACGTGTGAAAGTCTTGTAAATGCTCATCATGAGTCACAGGATTACGATTCTCTGAAACTTGATCTGATCCGAATTCTATCCATTGAATTTCCTGTTACTAAAGAAGAATTCTCTGCCAGAAAACCTGATGAAGTAATCGAAAAAGTATTTGCTGAAGCACAACGTTTCTATAAACATAAATCACATGTGCTGATTGAGCGTACACTTCCATTCATTACAGAAGTGAATACCAATCAAGGAGCAACGATTCAAAATATCGTAATTCCTTTCAGTGATGGTATTCGTTCTATTCAGGTTATTGCCAATCTAAAAAAATCAGTGGAGTCGAATGGTCGTGAAGTTGTTGCATCATTTGAGAAATTGATCACTGCTGCAATGATTGATGATGCCTGGAAAGAACATCTACGTGAAATGGACGATTTAAAACAATCCGTTCAAAATGCTGTGTACGAACAAAAAGATCCGCTTTTGATTTACAAGTTTGAATCATTTGAATTATTTAAACAAATGATGGATCGAACAAATAAAGAGATCATTGCTTTTTTATTCAAAGGTGTAATACCACAACAAGATCCCAATCAGGTTCGTGAAGCAAAACCACTTCCTAAGCAAGATCTTCGCAATGTGAGTACCAACAAAGCGGATGCAGTCAGTACAAGCACTGCACCACGTCATAATCCTATGCCACATCAAGGTGGACCTCCTGCTCCACCAAAAATTCAACCTGTACGAGTAGAACATAAAGTTGGCCGTAACGACCCTTGTCCTTGCGGTAGTGGCAAAAAGTTTAAGAATTGCCATGGGCTGAATGCCGTTTGATTGGTAAGTAGTAAGTAGTGATTGGTAAGTAGTGAGTACTCACCAATCACTACTCACCAATCACTACTTATGGTCTACTCAACGAAATCCCGCTGTAATGATTTTCAATAAGACTGTAATCAGAAGCTTCTACGCAACGGTCGCCGGTTAAGTCGGAATTCAGATACCCAACCTGGAAGAGATTTATGTTGCTGTTTACAATTGCAAAATCACTTGAATTTATCATGTCATCCTGATTGACATCTCCGCTGAACATCATTGCTTTTCCATCTGAATGAACGGCTTGATTATTTCCATGCGCTTTATTAGCAGCAGTTGTAAAATCATAGCTTGTTGAAGTACCAATGAATGCAATCGGATTGGCACTCCATGTTTGCAATGAATTCCTGTGTGTCACCACGATATAATAATTTCCTGAAGAAGCTGTAAGTGGAAATAAAAACGTCCCTACTCCACTTGTATTAACAACTCCTCGTATGAAGTAAGCAATTGCAAAAGGTGCAATTGAATTTGCTAATTCGATATCAACTGTATCGCAAATTGTAGGATATGTAGAAGGATTAGCAACCGCACGCATTAAACCGCCTCCAAGATAATATCCTTCAATTAGCAATTTAACTTGCAAACTATAATTCACGATAACCGTGAATGGCGAAGGCGATGTGGCATTTCCACAAGGTGTGGTAACACTTATGAAACCGGTAGTTGCTCCTACAGGAACAGTGGCAGTTATTTGCGTACTTGAATTTACAATGAAACTTGCTAGAACTGAATTAAATTTCACCGTTGAAACATTAATAAAATTAGTTCCGGTGATGACTATGCTTGCTCCAACAATTCCTGAAGTTGGAGCGGCTAATGTAATTGTTGGCGTACTTAATACTGTTACAGTTGTAATACCTGAAACAGTTGAGCATGTTCCGTAAGTTACTTGAACAGTATAATTTCCACCGACAGAAGCAGTATAGCTAATTGCTGTTGCTCCTACAATAGTACTACCATTCAGCCACCATTGGTAAGTATATCCAGAACCTGAATTTGCTGTCATAACAACATTTCCGCCGGAACAAAAAGTAGTAGCACCACTAGGAGTAATCGTTGCCGAAGGAGTTGTACATAATGTCGTAAATAAAACAGAACTGCTAAATGTTGAGGAGCCGGAAGCACAAACTGTTTGCACTTGCCACTCATAATTCGACAACTCTGTTAATCCGGCAACAGCAACTGAATTTGTTGCTGAAGTGGTGCTCGTCCATGAGGGTGCACCTACAATGCGGTATTGAATAGCATAACTTATTGCACCGGAGACGGCAGCCCAATTAAATGTTGCTGATGAATTTGTAATCAATGTGGTGCTTAATGTTGTTGGAGTACTGCAAGTAATTACCGCTGTGGTTCCAACAAATAAATTGTAGCAAACTGTTGTGCTGGTCGCTCCTGCATATCCAAAAACCTTGAATGTATATGTACCTGCCGCTTGATTTGCCAATACAATGCTTTCGCTCGTTGTACTTCCATTTGCGCTAGATGCAATTACAGTTCCGGCTGAATTTAACATATGAAGATCGAAATCTGCCGGTAGGTTCGTCAAGGTAACATTGAAATTAACAACACCTGTTGTGATGACATTGAAATAATCAAGATCAGTGGTGGTATTGATCCCCGCAGAAACTGTCGAATTAGCTGGTATTACTACAGCAGCTGCCTGCGATTCATTAGGTTCATATGCTGAAATACAAAGCGGACTGGTTGTAAATTGTGCTTGTGCATACGGGCTGACGCCACTTGCACAATTTGCACTGATGCGGTAATCGTACAAAGTTCCAATTGTTAAGCCGGTAAAAGTATATGTTGTAAGTGTTAGCGTTGAGGTTGCAACAGTCCAAATAGAAGCAGTACTCAATTTGTATTCGACATTATAATTTATTGCACTTCCGACTGCTCCCCAACTTACGGTTGCTGATGTACTTGTTATAGCACTAGAAACTAAACTCAATGGTGCATTACAACCCACTGAGGTTACAACACCAACATTAAAGTTATAGCATATTGTGGGGCTATATGCTCCGCCATATCCATAAACGTAAAAATAATATGTTCCGGCAGCCTGATTTGCTAATACAATACTTTCACTTGTAGTTCCGGCATTCCCACTTGTTGCTATGGACGTTCCTGCTGAATTAAACATTTCAAGATCATAATCGCCGGCTAAATTCGTTAAACTGATATTAAAATCTGAAGCCACTGCTGTAGTCAGTTTATAATAATCCAAATCGCTTGCTGTTCCAATAGTAGCTGTAATTATTGTATTCGCAGGAATCGTAGCTGCTGCTGCCCTAGATTCGTTAGGCTCATAATTTGAATAACAGGCTGCAGCAGAAATCGTTGTAAATTGTGATTGAAAATAACTACTACTTCCACTGCTACAATTTGTTTTTATTCGATAATCATATAAGCTACCTCCGGTTAATCCGGTTAAGAAATAGGAAATTGAATTACTAATCGTTGAAGAGGCTACTATCCAGGTCGGTGAACTATTTAATTTATATTCTAATGTATAGGTCACAGCACCTGTAACAACAGCCCAATTTACTAAAGCAGTAGTTACCGAAATTGAAGTCACGGTTACACCTGTTGGAGTGGTACAAGTTACCGGACAAACCGGACATGAAGGTCCGCCGCAATCAATTCCTGTTTCTTGTCCGTTTAAAAAACCATCCGTACAACTCGTGTAGCCGCAGCTATGCAAACATGTTGCATTTAACACGGTGTTACGAATTACGGCACCGGGTTGAGAACCAAAACCAAGGCTTAAATTTATTCCCACACTTACAGTGTGACAGTAACTCATGATGGTACCTCCACCGACAGGGTTACCGGGAAGTACGCAACCTCCTTCAACATATCCTGCGCAACCATCAATAGCCGTATTATTTCCATTCCATACACAAGCATGCGTATGTCGAGAACCAATCAAGTGACCCATTTCGTGAGTGATTACCATAACCGACCACGAATAGGTTGGAACATTTAAATAAGTAGAATTAATTTTACTCACACATTTACTTTGATCAGGGTCCACACTGCAAATACCGGAAAAACCGGCAGCTTGTCCTCCGCCACCGCGATAAGAAACTAAATGTGAAAGATCACCATTAAAAGCTCCTGTATTGGATTGGTACGAACCTAACAAGGTCGAAGTAGTAGTAGCACCGGAATAGGGCGAAGAAGATGTCCAACACAAGATTTGAGACACTGCCATACTTAGTGACTCATTACTATATAAAACAATACATTGATTGAATAATGCAGTTACATAGTTAGTAGCATTTACTGCACCTCCTTTACCGGTTACAACATCATCATCTACTTCAATATAAACATTGATGCAATCGCCAAGGCTTGAAGTTGTGTTTCCTCCGTTTTTTTGAAGTTGACTATTTGTATAGCCAATTCCATCTTCTCCGGTTGAACATTCAAATGGATTTCTAACGGATAAATTAATATCGTTGTAAAGAAGATGAGTATTAACAGCATCGTTCTCTATTTTTCCAATTACTCTATTTCCACTCAAGTCAGAAATTAATCCAACAATTTCACCTTTAAAAAAACTAAAAGCAACAATTGAATTCGAATCACCTTGAATTACTCCCTTGTAGTGAACTCCTTCATTATATAAAATCGGAACATTAGGTTCTTTATTGGTAGAAACAAAAAATCCATCAGCAAAAATTTTATGCTTTAAAAGATCCACTTTAATTGAAGAAGTTGCACTAATCGGAATAACAATTGTGAATTGTTCCGGCTGCTCTTCCAATATTGTAGTCAACACTTTTAAATCCGGTAGCAACAAAACGCCTTCCTTTAAAACTTCTGAATTAATTTTTACATCCTTCAAATTAGTTGAAAGATATTTAAATGCGCTTAATTCTTGAAACTGCTTTCCGCTTTCTTTTGCAATAATTACATTCCTTAATACTGCTTTTTGCGAAAGCGCAAATAATGGCAGAAACAGAATTAAAAACAGTGTTTTTCTGATTTTCATGATTATATATTGTTTTGATTCAACTAAACAGCATTCGTTAATACGCAATCAAACGCTGCCAGGGTGTGGGCCATCCTAATTTCAAAGATAAAAATATTTTTCAAAGATAAAAAGGGAAGCATGCTACAATCTCCCCATAATTGCACTTTAGCCTTGATTTGGTTAAATTTCAATCAAAATGACAATAAAACTCAAAATATACGAAAGTGAAATAAAAAAAACTTTCCGCTCGCTCCCAATAAAGTCATTAAACTGAAAGTAATTACAGTTATTCGTCTGAAAAAAAGTATTATAAATCATGTTTTTTTCGCAGTAAAGAGAAGAAAACTAAAATATTCAACCTTTTAGAAAATCAACAATACAATTAATGTAGTTACAACAGCGACAACAGGTTCTGAATAAACATTTAAATAATACAAGTAACTAAATTCCTGTATTAAGATAAAAACCGTAATAAATAATTTAATAAATAACAAATGAAAAAAACAAAAACAATTATTGCAAGTTTTTGCTTCTTGATTTGTAGTTCAATTTTTCTAAGGGCCCAGCAAGGCTCAGTCGTCACAGGAGGCGATGCCAGTGGGGCTGGCGGAAGTGTGAGCTATAGCATTGGGCAAACAGACTACAATATTGCTAATGGTATTGGTGGTTCCGTTAGTCAGGGCATGCAACATCCCTATGAAATTTCTGTTGCTACAGGTACAAACGAATCAGTCGGGAGCCTAACATGCAATCTATACCCGAATCCAACATCTGATTTAGTTGTTCTTAATGTTCAAAATGATGATGTACAAAACATGAGTTATCGTCTTTTTGACATTCAAGGGAAACTCATTGCTCAACAACAGTTAAATAAAAAGCTCACGAATATTCCGATGACCGGATATTCGGAAGGTGCTTATATTATCAATATTATTAAAAGTGAAAAAGAAATTAAAACATTTAAAATAATCAAAACACTAAAATAAAAAATAACATGAAAAAAATATTCACATTATTATTTGCAGTACTTTATACAGCTTTCTCTTACGGGCAAGCTCCATCAAAAATGAGTTATCAGGCTGTTGTACGTGGTCAAGGAAATCTACTTGTTACAAATTCTCCGGTTGGAATGCGAATAAGTATTTTACAAGGATCTACTAATGGCACACCTATTTATGTAGAAACTCAAAATACGCAAACTAATTTAAACGGTTTAATAAGTCTACAAATTGGTAGTGGCATTAATATAACAGGCGATTTTAGTTTGATCGATTGGGCAAATGGTCCATATTTTATTAAAACAGAAACTGACCCTCTTGGAGCAACAGATTATTCTGTTCTAGACGTAACAGAGCTATTAAGTGTTCCTTATGCAATGTATGCAGAAACTTCAGGTAGTTCAATCCCCGGACCTGTTGGTCCTGCGGGAAATGATGGCTTGCCAGGCGAACAAGGTCAAACAGGAAATGACGGCCCTCCGGGTCCAGTCGGTTTTCTGTCTGCAGGTAATGCAGAAGGCGTCACTCCATTTTGGAATGGATCCAATTGGGTCGTAAGTAATTCAAATATCTACAACAACGGTAGCAGTATTGGTATTGGTACTAACGCGCCAGATGCTTCCGCTAAACTTGATGTAAATTCTACTACTCAATTATTCTTACCTCCAAGAATGACGCAAACGCAAAGAGACGCAATTGTTTCTCCAGCCAGTGGTGGTATTTTATTCAACAGCACTACCAAAAAATTGCAATCCTATATTGCAGGGGTTTCGCCTTTTGTAGATGGTACAGGATCTGCAGGAGCGTACGCTCAATACGATGGTCCTGCACAGGGTCAAACGATCGAACCCCTATCAACCGGAATTCTAACTTCCATAGATGCTCAAGTTGCAATCAGAGGCACTTCCGATTCAATTCAAGTAAATATTTATGATGGAGTGAACGGGAATTTAATTGCTACAGCCGACAACAAAGTTTCTGCTCCTTGGGCGGGATCTGAATTCAACTTTCAGTATGGTACCTGGACTTTCAGCAATGCTAATTTTATGTTCACAGCAGGAACAACTTACTATATAGAATTCACAGCCACAACCGGAATAGGTTTCTTTATTGGGACATCATATACCACTTATCTGAGAGGTGATTTATATACCGGAATGTCAGGAACTGTATCAATTGTAACTGATGGCGATATCGACTTTGCTGTACATTACGGAGGTTCCCCAGCTTCATGGGTTGATCTATACTAATACCTTGCTAAAAGTATGCAATAGATATTTATAAAATCTTGTCCGAAACACCTCAGGGATTTACATCTCTGAGGTGTTTTTTTTAGTTAAAAATCAAAACTCTTTCGTTAACCATTGATTGATTTGTAATAATTTGACAAAAGTATATTCCAGACGATAAGTTCGAAACATCAATCGATTCAATATAGGTTCCTTGATGTTTATTTAAAACTACTATTGAGCAAACCCATCAGTGTAAGACTCTTTTTTAGCAATTTCATTTGAATTATTCTGAAAATTATGGCTTTAAAACCATAGTACGAAACAAATATCACCTGCTAAAAGCTCAAATTACCTATTAAGATGACTGTTTTTGATTACTCATTTTAAATTCACACAATTTCTCTTTTGCTCCTCAATAAAACCTGCACAATCATACATTCTCTTATATACCAACCTTTGTTTAAATTTGAAAAGATGTGGCCGCCAACCAAATAAACAAAAACTATCATTTGTACCCTTCTGAATTGAAAAACATTTTTCTTGAATTCCTCTATCAGTTTTAAACCTCACTCCTATTATTGCCCAACCCGGATAGATAGCTATTTTTATTTGACATTTATCCCAAAAAGCATCTTCCACACAAGGCATGTTTTTAATCCAGCTTGTTAACGAGTCAACACTTTGATCCATGGTTAAAGTCGCCTTATTTGACTCCTTTTGTTTATCCGATAAATCAACAGGCATTTTTTTTACTTGTCTTATTATTAATCTTTCTACTTTTTTAAATCTTTCCTCTTTAGCGGCTTTACAAAATCGCTCCCTGTTCTGAGCGTACACCGAAATAAAAAAAATAATAAAAGTAAAAAGCAGAATGATTTTTTTCATTATTTAGAAGGTATATGGCTTTTCCATTTTAACACTGCAGATTCAAATTGCAAATCATTTTTATACCAATCCCTAAGTTGCTTCCCATTCGTACTATTTTCTCCTGTCAAAAGGTCAAGATTCGAGGCGATTAGTGAAATATAATTCCCATGGATAGTGGAATTTTCACTTTCACTAATATTCAATGGATTACTCTCGAGTAAATAAATTAAAAAACTAAGCAGTAAAAGATCATCACCAGATAACTTTGCATTAATTTTAATGCCGGAATTTAAAATTGATCTACCCTTTAATTTTTCGTTAATGTTAATCATCGTGTAAACTCTCACATCCGGGTTCCAGTGTGCCATCATTGCAAATGTACAATTGACGTTATGATGCTTGTCGAAATAATTATACGAAGTCATATAATCCGATAGAGTCTTATTATCTGAATACTTTAGATAGTCGAAATAATATCTTACTGAATCTTTCTCAATTTCTTTTTTCAATCCTGATAAAACTTCAACTGTCAAACGAGGTGGTTTTGGATATTCGCTCCATCTGTTTGTAGAATCTTCAAGTACGCTCATTACATACCTTTCAAATTCCGAAGGTTCGACTTTTTTTGTCTGAGATTGACATCTCAGAAACAAGAAAAGACACATAAACAGCAGAGGAAGTTTGATCATACACTTTAAAAATAAATATGTCAATTCTATTTTACTGACTCAAACTTAACGATTTCACTTTGAATTCGAAAAAGAATTGTATTATTTTTCGAACTTAAAAGCTGCAATTCGGCTTCTCAAATGTCATTCTGGAAGAACCTTGTAGGTTTCTAAGTAGAACACCTACCTGATTTCGATTTTTCCTCATGTCTACTAATAGAAGAAGTGAGAAACTTAGGAGTCAGTATAAAAGTTGGGGAGAGATTTAATTTACGAATGTGTTCAAAGGTTTGTTTACTGCTAGTAAAGGTGAATCCAAATAGGTATTTGCG
>CAYHCU010000100.1:0-10313 GCA_964355035.1 uncultured Flavobacteriales bacterium
AGTGAGTAGTTAGTGGTAAGTGGTGAGTAGTGCTTACCACTTACCACTTACTACTTACTACTTACTACTTACTACTTACCACTTACCACTTACCACTTACCACTTACCACTTACACTTACCACTTACCACTCACCACTTACTACTCACCAAATTAATGGAATCAACAAGCCTCATCGAATTTAAATCTACCCCTGCAATACAGGAAAAATTATTGAGCTATGGCTTTTCCAAAACATTTTTGGAAGGAGAAGTTATCTTAAATGAAAATGCCTACATTAAAGCAATTCCTCTTGTCGTCCGCGGAAGTATCCGGGTTATGCGAACCGATGAAGATGGAAGGGAGCTTTTATTATACTATATTAAATCAGGTGAAAGTTGCATCATGTCGTTTTTAGGTGGTCTTCATAACGATACCAGCAAAGTAAAAGCAATTGCTGAAGAAGAAACAGAAATATTATTTATTCCAATCGACAAAGTAACTCTGCTAATAAAGGAATATCCCGAATGGCTCGATTATATTTTTCGTTTATACCACAAACGTTTCGAGGAATTGCTCGAAGTGGTAAATGCTGTTGCATTTAAAAAAATGGATGAACGTCTATTGGATTTTATCAAAAAGAAATGCGATCTTGCGAAGAGCCATACACTTTACGTAACTCATGAGCAATTAGCAAATGAATTAGGTACAGCAAGAGTTGTTGTTTCGCGTCTTTTGAAACAAATGGAAGAGAGTGGTTTGGTTAATCTCGGACGAAACAAAATCACATTACTCTAGTCATTGCTTTCATAATGGGTAACAAAAGTAGCAGTAAAAAGAATTTTTATTTCCGAAATTCGCATAATAATGATTAATTGTTCTTTTAAAAATAAATTACAATAAAACAATATGGAATTACAAAATATGGCTTTAATAGCAATAATTGGTATCGTCGCAGGGGTACTTGGCGGACTACTCGGTTTAGGTGGTGCAATTGTCATCATTCCTGCATTGGTAATGTTATTAGGGTATTCTCAACAAATGGCTCAGGGAACTGCTTTAATGATGATGGTTTTACCCGTAGGCGCTTTAGCTGCTTATCAATACTACCAAAAAGGATTTGTCGATGTCAAAACTTCCTTAATTCTTGGAGCATTTTTCTTTGTAGGTGGATATTTTGGTGCCAAATTCGCCACACAAATTCCGCAGGATATTTTAAAAAAAGTATTTGCTGTAGTACTCGTTGGAATTGCATTTAAAATGTGGTTTGAAAAATAAATTGAGTAGTCATGTACAGATTCTGGAATGAAAGATACATTGAAAAAGAATTTGCTTATGGGATTCAACCAAATCAATTTCTTTCTGATTCGTTGGGAAAACTATCAACAGGAAAAATTATTTTTCCCTGTGAAGGCGAAGGTCGGAACGCTGTATTTGCAGCTCAAAAGGGGTGGGAAGTGGATGCGTTCGACTTAAGCGAAGAAGGCCAAAAAAAAGCAAAGCAGCTGGCTGATCAAAACATGGTCCACTTCAATTATCAAATCGCAGATGCATTAACGGTTGAATATCCGGCTGATACTTTTGATGTTGCGGCATTGATATTTGCTCACTTTCCACCAGACAGTAGAAAAACTATTCATCAAAAAGTTGTTAAATGGCTTAAACCCGGTGGGATTCTTATTCTGGAAGCCTTCCATCCATTACAAATTGGCAACAACTCCGGTGGACCAAAGCAAACTGACATGCTTTACTCTGAAAAAATGCTTGCAGAAGATTTTAAAGACCTAAAAACACAGCTTCTTGTTGAAAATAAAATCAATCTTTCTGAAGGGAAATACCACCAAGGACCTGCTAACGTAATTAGATATATTGGGTTAAAAGAATAATTTTTTCTCTGTAACAAAAGTTGCCGTAGGATTCTCAATTATGATCTAATTTTGCATCACTAATCAGAAAATGCAAATGGAAATTAAACAATTTGAAGACAAAAATCTAGCACACTACTCTTATGCAATCATAAGTAATGGCGAAGTAGCTTTAATTGATCCTTCAAGAAATCCCCAGCCGTATTATGATTTTGCTTTGCAAAATAGCGCTAAAATCATTGCTATTATTGAAACTCATCCTCATGCAGATTTTATCAGCAGTCATTTAGAGATTCATCAAAAAACTGGTGCGTCTATATATGCGAGTAAATTGCTTGGCGCCGAATATCCGCATGAAACATTTGACGAAGGAGACTCTTTGATTGTAGGAAATATCTCCCTCAAAGCATTGAATACTCCCGGACATTCGCCGGATAGCATCAGTATTGTATTACTCAATGAAGAGGGAATTGAAAAAGCAGTCTTTACCGGAGATACACTGTTTATCGGTGATTGCGGCAGACCTGATCTTCGGGAGCAAGCAGGAGCAATTACAGCGACGAGAATGGAACTTGCCATTCAAATGTACCATTCGCTACGAAATAAATTAGTAACTCTCCCTGATGATGTATTGGTCTACCCAACGCATGGTGCAGGTAGTTTGTGCGGGAAAGGATTGAGCGAAAAAAATAGTAGTACAATCGGTGCTGAAAAAATCAGTAACTGGAGTTTACAGAAGATGGATGAGCTTACTTTTGTAAATGAACTTCTGGCTGATCAACCATTTATACCAAAGTACTTTCCTTTTGATGTTGCTTTAAATAAAAAAGGTGCTGAAGGATATAAAGCCAGTATAGCGACAGTTGAAAAAAGAGAACCTGTAACTTGCAAGAGTTGCGCGAATTCATTAAATCCTGAAATTCTTATTGTTGATTCCAGACCACAAGAGCAATTTAAAATAAGTCATCTGAAAAATGCCATTAATCTTATGACAGATACAAAATTCGAAACATGGTTGGGAAGTATTGTGAATCCAAATGAGAAATTCTATTTAATTGCCGAAAATGATGTAGTACTAAATGAATTGATAGAACGTATCGCTAAAGTTGGTTACGAAAAACAAATTGTCTTAGCATTTGTAGCTGATTTCGGAAATACAGAAATGGCCGCTTTCAATAGCGAAGAATTAAAGAAAAACGAAAACGCTTTTACGATTGTCGACATTCGCAATCATTCAGAGCTAAAACTTCGAAGAATATTCACAAATGCAATCCATATTCCTCTATATGAATTAAGAGAACGCACAAAAGAAATACCTTTGCATAAACCGATCGTAATCCATTGTGCCGGAGGTTACCGAAGTGCTGCCGGAAGCAGCATAATAAAAGCTCAATTAAATGGTACTTCACAAGTCTTCGACCTTAGTGATGATGTAAAACAATTTTAATGATGAACTATCTATCAAAATATAAAATAATAATCATTGGCGCTTTCGTAGGAGCGATTGTAGGATATCTTTATTACTACTTTGTTGGCTGTGCCAGCGGAACTTGTGCTATCACCTCTAAACCGATAAACAGTACGGTGTACGGTGCATTTGTGGGTGGCCTAATTGTGAATATGTTTCAAAAAGAAAAACCAAAACAGACTGACAAAAAAATTACTTAACTAAAATAAATCAAAATTATAACCACAAACAATATGAATCTAGAAAACATCATTAAAGAAAAGCGAGGCACCATCGTTGACGTAAGGACACCACAAGAATTCTACGGCGGCAATGTAGAAGGCTCGATTAATATTCCACTACAGGAGCTTACAAGTCGAATGAGTGAAATTCAAGCCCTAAAAACACCGTTAATCCTGTGTTGCGCTTCCGGCGGGCGAAGCGGACAAGCCCATGGTTACCTTTCACAATCAGGCATAGAGTGCTATAATGCAGGTTCCTGGTTAGATGTAAATTACATAACTTCACAATCAATTTAATAATAACAAATTTATAAAATGATAAATACAATAAAAAATTTGCTGGGTATTGGACCAAAAGTGGATTACGCTGAATTAGTAGACCAAGGTGCAATAATTCTTGATGTTCGTACTAAAAATGAATATGCCGGTGGCCATATCAAAGGTTCGATAAATATTTCTGTGGATCAATTAGGCAAAAACTTATCTAAATTGAAAGATAAAAATAAACCTATCATCACTTGTTGTGCATCCGGAATGCGAAGTGCTTCTGCTAAAAGTATATTAAAATCGAATGGCTATTCGCAAGTTCACAATGGTGGTGGATGGACTAGTCTGCAATCAAAAATACGATGAACACACAAATGTTATTTACAGGATGGCATTTTATGCGATGGCTCCGATTGGGACTGGGAATAATGCTGGCAATTCAAGCATTTCAACTCCATGATATGGTTTCAGGATTTGTTGCAGCTTTCTTCTTATATCAAGCTGGAACAAACACCGGATTTTGTGGTGTAAATGATTGCGCAATTCCTCCTGCTAAAATAAATCAGGATAAAATTGACCAAGTAGAATTTGAAGAAATAAAAATTAAATAAAGAAAATGGAAGCACATCAATATACCGTAAACTTAAATTGGGTTCAGGATAGGAGGGGAGAAATCTCTTCTCCTGAACTTGAAGAAAAAATAGAAGTGGCGACGCCGCCACAATTCCCAAAAGGAATAGAAGGCCTTTGGTCACCCGAACATTTATTTACTGCAGCAGTAAATAGTTGTTTCATGACGACCTTTCTTTCTATTGCAGAAAATTCGAAATTAGAATTCACGGGTTTTAATTGCTCTGCAAAAGGAAAACTAGAGCAGGTGGAAGGGAAATTTCTTATGACAGAAATTGTACTTGAGCCACAATTAACAATTACCAAAGAAGCAGATAAAGAAAAAGCAGAAAGAATTTTACAAAAATCAGAAGCTGCTTGCTTAATTTCCAACTCGATTAAATCTAAAGTTACATTAATCACTTCCATAAAATATTAAACGATGAGCGATAAATTTTCAGATGTAATTAACAGCGACAAACCGACTTTAGTAGATTTTACTGCTGCATGGTGTGGTCCATGCAAAATGATGAAACCAATTTTAGAAGAATTAAAAAACACCATTGGAAATACTGCCACCATAATAAAGATTGATGTAGATAAAAATCCACAAGTTGCAAGCGCTTATCAAATCCAAGGTGTACCCACGCTCATCCTTTTCAAAAATGGAGAAATCAAATGGCGCCAATCCGGTGTGGTTTCAGCAAATAATTTGCAGCAGGTTATTTTGAAGTATGGGGGGTAGGAGACGTTTTGGTGATTTGTTGTTTTTACTATAAAAAGCAAAAAAATAATTCGGGCCGAGTACAAATATGACAAAAGTCATTATTAGCGCAAATTACGCTGAAATTGTTTTTTTGGAAAAAGTTATTAACCACAGCTTTTTGTTTGCCAAAGTCTGGTTTGAATAGATTTTTTTGCTTTCCTTTAAATTATTATTCAAAAGCGGTTTTAATATTTTATCGCTCTAATTTAAATTTTATGTTAGAAAATGTCCATAGTATAGATTTCTATATTTGTAATGATTCGATAAACTACGAATCACTATTTACGATCAACAATTCAGCAATTCAAAAAGCGTTGAAAAAAAATCAAACGGTTATGGTTGTTGTCAATAATATTCTGGAGTCCGCAAGAAAATATCTTGACACAAGTAAGGTTTCTTATCGATTGAAAATTAATATTGCGGAAGGAGGGGTACAATATTTCCTCAAAAAAAATTTACAATCCGAAATTATTTTTTCAAAAGAATGCAGCACACATTTATATTCAGAAATAAAATCTGAACAAGTAAAAAATTATTTAAAACTTACGATTCGGGAAAAGGAATTGTTGAAGATTTTATCCGAAAAGGATACATCACTTGAAATTATTTCAATGATGAAAATTAGTTTGAACACTTTTAAGACGCATAAGAAAAATATTTACACTAAAATGAAATTCAATGACCGGGATGATTTATTGGCATGGGCAAAGAATTGTCCAGAACTTTTGGGTTAATACTTTGAATTGTTGATAAGTTTTAGGCTCTCTCACCCTGCAGGGTGATTGACAATCTAATCGAAATGTATTCCATTTGTTCCGTTCATTAGTAATTATAATCAGTATATCACATAATTTTAGTCAATTTCTTATTCAAAAAATATTAACTATAAAATTTATAAAGAACAAAATTCAATTAATAATTTGGTTGAATATTTTGATGGTATGGTCATCATTTGGACAAGTAGGTCAAAGTCTTGAAAAGTTAGGTTTATTTGCGATGGATTCAATTATTTCTAATTCAGTAATTAATGTTAGTGGACAAGCTCATGCTTCCATGGGTATCTTCTCAACAATAAATCAAGAGGTTGATTCCATTTATCTGATAAATGATTCAATAGCAAGTTTAGAATTATCCACTTTGTATTTTGATTTAAAAAATAATGTTTTTGATACTATTGTATTGAATAATGAAGATTCTTTAACTAATGGGCACTATTATATCAGTGCATCTACCTTGCCACAGTACTTAAGGTTAAAGGGGGATTCAAATAGTGTGTTTGTTTTTTATTTTCCGAATGATTTACAGTTACCTCACAATTCAAAGAATTAGAAATTCAGAATTTAATTTCGGCGAATGAATCCTTGATCGATGGTGAAGTTTATGAAAGCAATGAAAGAACGGTCAATACAATTTACCTGAATACTATTGCCAGAGATATCTTTGAACTCAACGAAGATCAGATTACCGCTTTGGAACCGATTATTTATCAATGTCCTTTTAGTGGTGGTCAGGCAGTTATTTTGGCAAGGATACTTTATTCAATGGTCAATGACAACGTACAATATAACGATGATGATCTTTGCATCTTTCAAGGCATAGCACCACGACTTAAAAAAGACGAATTGTATTCGTATTCTTTGCTTTTTCCAAACCCTGCAAACCATGAAACCACATTAAAGTATCATTTAGGCTTGAATCAAGTCGGTATTTTTCAGCTGGTAGACAACCTTGGAAGAGTAATATATAATAAAAATTTACTAAATTCGGAGAATGAATTAATCGTTGATTGTTCTTTGTTCCATCCGGGAGTTTATTACTATAAAGTATTCGTGGATGAAATTGAAAGAAATGGTGGCTTATTCTCAATTGTAAAATAAAGTAAAAATGAAAACCGGACTATTAGTTATTCTGATTCTACATTTGTTTAGTCAGAATAACTATGGTCAGGAATTTGATCGTTGTTGGCCCTTAGGAACAACTGAAATATTTGCAGCGCATCTACAGGCGAATCTTGTTTTTGTTGGCTCCTCGATAAGAGTAGATAGCGTTTACCGTGATATTCAATTTGGAGGATCCTGTGCCAGTATTTCGGATTCTTTAGGGAATATGAAATTTTTTTCAAATGGTTGTGTTGTTGGAAATGTTTTAAATGATACCATGATTAATGGAGACAGTCTGAACCCAGGCCCATGCGTAGATTCGTATTGTGCGAATACGGGAAATGTATTGATTCAAGGTAATCTCATTTTACCTTATCCTAACAATAGTAATCAGTATGTTTTTTTTCATGAAACATGCGATTATACTACCAATTTAAGTCCAACAAAATTATATACCAGTGTTATTGATATGACTCTGGATAGTGGAAGAGGAGGTGTGATCAGTAAAAATGTTGTTCTTTATCAGGATACCTTGTGTGACATTTCACTTACGGCTGTAAAACACGCCAATGGAAATGACTGGTGGATACTCGTTCATGAAAAATACACCAGTAATTACATTCGGTTTTTGTTGACCAATTCCGGTATCAGTGGACCCTTTTTTCAATCCATTGGCCCCGTCTTTAGTGTTGATGGGTACGGTTCAAGTAAATTTTCACCGGATGGGAACTGGTATGCCACTGGATCACGACCAGGCGGTATAGACCTCTACCAATTTGACCGATGTAGTGGCACTCTTTTCAATCGAACCTATCTGGATTTTCCGGATACTATCTGGAACTTTGTTGAGTTTAGTCCTAATTCCCGGTTTCTCTATGCAGTATGGTTATTTTCAATCTACCAATTAGATTTAAACTCAGCTGATATTACCAACAGCCGTCAATTAGTCGGAACAGATGATGGCGTTCTTGCTCTCGGACAAACAACAAGATACTTTTATCCACAGCTTGGTCCTGATGGTAAAATTTACATTTCTTGCGAAGCCAATGTCTATCTGCATACGATAGAAAATCCCGATAGTTTGGGAGTCGGGTGCAATGTAATCCAGCGTAGTTTATATATACCAAGTTCAAACTCTATGTTACCGAATTTCCCAAACTACCGATTAGGGGCAGTAGATTCTTTGTACTGTGATACCATAAATTTAGTGCGTAGTGAGCACAAGCAACCGGAAGGAATTTCTGTTTACCCTAATCCTGCAAATGATTTTATAAATATTTCCCCTAAAAATGAGAATGAAAAAATTGAAACCTTTTTATTTTACAATCAATACGGGCGATTAATTTCTTCGCAAATTTTTTCTTCTCAAGAAGTGAATCTGCAATCTCTGTCATCAGGATTATACCTTCTTGAAGTAAGAACGAATAAGGGTAATTATTTCAGGAAGCTGGTGGTGAATAGGTGATAATGAATAATTGACAGTTTATAATTGACAGTGGATAGTGGACAGTGGGAAATAGGGAGTGTTAGCAAACTAATTTTTTAATTTAAACCAATTTGGTCCAGCGAAAAAACCTGAAAGGGTGACAAGATAAAATTGTTCCTGCACTTTTGTGGAAAATTCGTTAAATATTTTTGGAATGTTACTTCGTGATAGTGCACAAAATAAACAAACGCTGAAAGCCTTACGGGGCTTGTCAGCGTTTGAAGTCAACCTTACGGGGTTGGGGTGAAACCTTTTGTTGTTTGAGGTTATGAGTGCAATATATAGTAGGTGGGAGGGGTGCGTTGAGGACTAATTGGTGGTTTCTTACATTGTAAGAAATTTTACTCTTTCTTGCTGATAATGAGTGTTTTTAGAAGAAATCTACCATTCCGCTGAACTTTGTTAACTTTGTAGCCGGAAAGAAAATCTATATGTACGAACTAAATACCATCGACGAAGCAATTAACGACCTAAAAAACGGTAAAGTGATCATTGTGGTCGATGATGCAAACCGCGAAAACGAAGGCGATTTTATTACTACTGCCGAAAATGCAACTCCTGAAATTGTAAACTTTATGGCTACACATGGCCGCGGACTTATTTGCGTTGCGCTGACAGAAGAGCGTTGTGAAGAATTACAAATTCCATTAATGGTTTCGAAAAACACTTCTTCGCATGAAACACAGTTTACTGTTTCTGTCGATTTAATAGGATACGGAACAAGTACAGGAATCTCTGCATCGGATCGTTCAAAAACTATTCGTGCTTTGATCAATCCGAATACAACACCGGAAGAACTTGGCCGGCCCGGACACATCTTCCCACTGCGTGCAAAAAAAGGCGGCGTACTCCGCCGCTCCGGACATACGGAAGCAACGATTGATTTCGCGCGTCTTGCCGGCGCAACACCTGCCGGTGCTTTAGTCGAAATCATGAACGAAGACGGAACAATGGCTCGACTTTCAGATCTAATGCAGATTGCAAAAAAGTTCAACTTGTCTATTGTTTCTATTGAAGACCTGATTGCTTATCGTTTGCAAAAAGAAAGTTTGATCGAAAGACAAGTCGATGTAAAACTTCCTACGGAACATGGCGACTTCGAATTGATAGCCTACAAACAAATTACCACCGGACAAGAACATCTTGCTCTCATCAAAGGTACCTGGACAAAAGACGAACCTGTTTTAGTCCGCGTACACTCCTCATGTATTACAGGTGATATTTTCGGCTCTTGTCGCTGTGACTGCGGCCCGCAATTACATGCAGCAATGGACATGATTGAGAAGGTAGGAAAAGGTGTGATTGTTTACATGAATCAGGAAGGACGCGGAATAGGACTTTTAAATAAACTGCGAGCTTACAAATTACAGGAACAAGGTTTAGACACAGTAGAAGCCAATCTTCAACTGGGTTTTGAAGGTGATGAACGCGATTATGGAGTAGGAGCACAAATCATTCGTGATCTCGGTATCACAAAAATGAAACTGATGACCAACAATCCAAAAAAACGTGCCGGCTTA
Source organism: uncultured Flavobacteriales bacterium (assembly GCA_964355035.1). GTDB lineage: Bacteria > Bacteroidota > Bacteroidia > AKYH767-A > 2013-40CM-41-45 > JADKIH01. Next base: position 10,061 of record CAYHCU010000100.1, read on the forward strand.
GTTGGCTACGGATTGGAAATTTCTGAAGTTGTTTCCATCGAAGTAAAAAGCAATAAGCATAACGAAGGTTATTTAATTACTAAGCGGGATAAGATGGGGCATACGATAAAGCTAGGGGGGAAGTAGGGGGTAGCACGTAGTGAATGGCTGTACAAGTAATAAATGAAAAGTAATAAATGAAAAGTGAAAAATGAAAAATGAAAAGTGAAAAGTGAAAAGTGAAAAGTGAAAAGTGAAAAGTGAAAAGTGAAAA
>CAYHCU010000101.1:0-10271 GCA_964355035.1 uncultured Flavobacteriales bacterium
CTTATGTAGGCGGCGGTTTCGGTGGTAAAGGCGATCCATTTCCGCATGAAATGATTGTGTCTCATCTTGCTCGTAAAACAGGAAGGCCGGTAAAAATTTGTTTTACGCGGGAAGAAGTTTTCATCAGTAATCATGGTCGTCATCCTTCGCGCATGACGTTGGCAATGGGTGTAAAAAATGATGGAACTTTTAATGTTCTCGATGCAGACATAGCAATTGATGGTGGATCTTACGGAAGTTTCGGTGTAGTAACATCATACTACAATGGTGTTTTATTGCAAGCGCCTTATAAGCTTGATAATTTTGGTTTCAGAACTTTTCGTGTTTTTACCAATAAACCACAATGTGGTGCTATGCGAGGACATGGTGCTGTGAATTCACGTTTTGCAACAGAAAGTCTAATCGATGACCTTGCTCACAAGATCAATATGGATCCTGTTGAATTGCGAATGAAAAACTTTCTTACTCCGCATACATTAACAGTTGGTCATTATAGAATTACTTCCAACGGTAGTCGTGAGTCATTAATGAAAGTAGCAGAGCAAAGCGAATGGAAAAAACGTTATGGCAAGTTGGAAGCAGGTCATGGTTTAGGTGTAGCTTGTGGATTTTTTATAAGTGGAAGTGCTTTACCGATTATCTGGAATGAACTTCCTCAGTCTGTCGTTCACTTGAAAGTAGATTTCGATGGAAGAGTTTTAGTCACAAGTGGTGCAAGCGATATTGGTCAGGGAAGTGACACCATGCTTGCTATGATTGTTGCTGAAGTATTGAATATTTCTATGGAAAAAATATTCGTGCTGGCAGCAGATACATTGCTTACTCCTGTCGATTTAGGTAGCTACTCCAGTCGTGTAACGTTCATGGCCGGCAATGCTGCAAAAGATGCTGCTGAAAAGTTGCGTGTTGAAATATTAGAGTCAGTAGCAAAACGAAATTCTATTGCTATAGAGGAATTAAATTTAGTAAACGAAAGAGTTTTCAGTAACGATAAAAAAATTGATTTGAGTTGGATTGAAGTCATTGATATTCTCACTGCCAATCGCGGAGCAGTAAGTATCAGTGGAAAATATATTTCCCCAAAACTTGGCGGCGATTTTAAAGGAGCAGGAGCGGGGTTGAGTCCATCTTATTCATTTGGTGCATGTGCAGCCGAAGTAAAAGTAGATTTAGAAACCGGCCAGGTAAAAATTCTGAAGGTTTGGGGAGCACACGATTGCGGAAAAGCGATTAATCCACTTGCAGTCGAAGGACAGTTGGAAGGTTCCTGGCATATGGGCATTGGCCAGGCGATGACAGAGCAAATGAAATATTACAAAGGACTTATCGTAAATAATAATTTCCTTGATTATAAAATTCCGACATCGCTTGATACACCGGATATTGTAACCAACATTATAGAGACAAATGATCCTGAAGGTCCGTTTGGAGCGAAAGAATGTGGCGAGGGCGCACTTCATCCTGTAATTCCGGCAATAGCAAATGCAATTTACGATGCTGTTGGAGTCCGCATTACGAAGTTGCCGATTATGCCTGAAGACATTTTAAGAGGAATAAAAGAGAACACAAAAGTTAAAAACGATATAGCTGTTTAAGATGTTAGCGGAGAAAATATATTATAAAGCAAAGTCAGTAAAGGATGCTATCGCTAATGCAGTCAGCAATGTCGGTAGTTTCCGCTATCTGGCAGGTGGTACTGATGTTATTGTGAATAAATTTCAGGGAAACGACGAGAAAAAATATCTGATAGACATCTCAGAAATTAACGAATTGTCTGTTATTAGAAGTGAAGGAGATTTTCTGCGTATCGGTTCACTAGTAAAATTGGATGAACTTAAAAAGCATGACATTGTCAATTCAAATTTTGGTGCTTTACCGGAAGCAGCGCATTCAGCAGCAACGCCTGTATTGAGAAAAACGGCTACAATTGGCGGAAATATTTTGTGTGAAAATCGTTGTATTTTTTACAATCAGAGTGAATGGTGGCGAGAAGCAGTAGGATATTGTTTGAAGTGTGATGGTGATATTTGCATTGCTACAGGAGGAACCAAAGCCTGTTTCTCCAAATTTGTTTCTGACACAGCGCCGGTATTAATTTGTTACGATGCACAAATAGAAGTTGAAGACAAAGACGGCAAACATATTTTTAAGGTAGAAGATATTTATACCGGCGACGGATTGAATCCTCGAAAGCTTAGCGACACTGCATTGATTGTAGCGATATTACTTCCACTGAATAAAAAATACAAATGTATTTTCAAGAAACTTCGTCCGCGCGAGAGTGCTGATTTTACGTCGCTGACAACTGCTTTGTCTGTCGATGAAAATGGTCGAGTGAAAGTTGCTGTTGGTGGAGTAGACCCAAAACCAATTGTATTTGAAGTAAACTCTGTTAATGAAAAGGATGAATTATTGAAGTATGTTTTAAAGAAATCACGCATTGTTGACAACGATTATTATTCTCGGCCTTATCGGAAGGGAATGATTTCTGTTTTCCTTGAGAGAAGTTTTGAGGAGTTGGGCTGATACTATTTCTACTATTGAATTATGAAATCTGTTTTTTAGAGCTACAATAAATTTCCTTTATTTCCGTAAAAACGGAGTTTTTGCAGACTAATTGGCTATCCTTCGTAAAATCAGAGGGAAAGGCATATAGCACACAAGGCAGGCACATAGAATTTTTACGTTTTTTAGCTATTCGTCCAAAGACACACCAATTTTTAGGGCAAAATGTAGGAACAAAATATATCTTTGTGGCCAAGAGAAGTAAAAATGTCCAAACTAAATATTACAATAACCGGCGACTTAGGAAGCGGCAAAAGCAGTATTGCCAAAACCTTGTGCCAAATGCTTAATTACAAATATTTTTCTACCGGTAGTATTCAAAGAAAAATAGGAATGGAAAGTGGCATGAACACTTTGGAGTTAAATTATTTTGCAGAGAAGAATCATGATATAGATAAACTCATTGACGATGCTGTAGTAAAACTTAATGATGAGGAAGACTTGTATGTTATAGACTCAAGGATGGCATGGCATTTTATTCATAAGTCATATAAAATTTACCTGACGGTTAATCCAATGGTGGCAGCAAAAAGAGTAATTGCTGACAGCCTCAGGAGTAGTGAACCTATTATTGAGGACACTTATGAGAAGTCATTGAATCTTCTTGAGAGAAGGGCAGCAGAAGACAAGAGATTTAAAGCAAAGTATGGTGTAGATTGTAGTGATTTAAAGAATTTTGATTTAGTAATTGATACTACCAATTCAAGTATTGAAGACGTTTCTAAATTAATATTTCAATTGTATACTGAATTTTCAGATAAATTAGAAACTAATAAATAGTGGATTGATACGAAGGAATCAATTAATATGAAGAACAATCCCGATAAAATTATTCATTTTAAAAATTTAGATGGATTGAGGGCCGTTGCAGCTTTCGCAGTAGTTTTTTATCACATTAGTTTATGGATTAAATATCCCGATACAAAGTTCTATGACATATTTAAATTTGTTTTAGCATTCGGTGGTCGTTCGGGGCCATTAGGCGTTACATTTTTTTTTATTCTGAGCGGATTTCTCATTACTTATTTAATGTTCAGAGAGCAGGCAGAGCACGGCAAGCTAAATGTTCCCTTTTTTTATATTCGAAGATTACTTAGAATTTGGCCGCTATATTATCTTACGTTGATTGCCGGTTTCTTAATATATCCTTTTTTCGTAAAACTTTCAGGACAGGCTTATGCGGAAAATGCCAGCCCATTATTGTATTCGATTTTTGCTGTAAATTTTGATAATATGGTTAATGGCCCACCGGGAACAGGTATTCTTGGTGTCCAGTGGAGCGTAGCAATTGAAGAACAATTTTATCTAATCTGGCCGATTGCCTTTTACTTATTTAGCAAAAAAAACTATTTCCCGTTTTTGCTTCTGTCTATCATACTTATTTCCGAATTGTTTTTTGTGAAAGCGTCGAGATGGGAGATTGGATATTATCATTTAATAAGCAATTTCAGATTTTTATCTTTTGGTGGATTGCTAGCTTATTTTTGTTATTTCAAGAGAGAAATGGTTGCTTCATTTTTGAATAAGATCAGCAAAAAACTACATTTTGCAATTTATTTTGTTTGCTTATTAATGATACTTTTTATGCAAAAATTATTTGTGACATTTCCATTCTATAGGTACATATATCATATTCTCCCGTTTTTGTTTTTTGGATTCGTGATTGTAGAACAAAATTTTTCGAATAATTCGTTTTTTAAAATTGGGTCTTTCAAATTATTGAACTGGCTGGGTAAAATTAGTTATGGCTTATATTTAACACATATGATTGCCATTTATATTGTTTTGAGCGTTTTCCCTGAGAGTACTTCGTATCCATTTTTTAAAATTCTATCCGCGGTATTATTAACAGTAGGGATTAGTCATTTTAGTTTCACCTATATTGAATTGAGATTTTTATCTATTAAAAGCAAATTTTCGGTAATTAAAATGGTCGGAAGCGATATCTTTTCGAAACGGTAATCCCAAGAGAACGTTGCAAGCGAGTATTGTGGATATATTATTGTTTCGGCTCAACGAAAGTGCTAAGTTTATTTAGTACTTTTGAAATTCAGTAGTTATATATTCAGCGATTGAATGATTGGAAAAAGTATAAAACAGGCTTTAAAATGAATTTAGTTGAAATATCAGTTGTCATTCCTTGTTATAATGAAGAACTTGTTATATCAGAAAGTTATCGGCGTTTGTCAAAAGTGATGGGCCAAATAGGAGTAACATATGAATTGATTTTTATAAATGATGGCAGTTTAGATAAAACGGAAACCCTGCTTAAAGAGATTGCAAAGTTGGATACTTCGGTAAAAGTTATTACTTTTTCGAAAAATTTCGGGCATCAAAATGCTGTTTCTGCAGGGTTAAAATATTGTATTGGTAATTTGGCAGTAATTATTGATGCTGATTTGCAGGATCCGCCGGAAGTTATTCCTGAAATGTTAAAGATTTGTAAAGAAGAAAATGCAAATGTAGTATATGGTGTAAGAAAGCTACGGAAAGGGGAAAGTACATTTAAGTTGTTGACTGCTAAAATATTTTATCGGCTTATGAACCGTTTATCTGAAGTTAAAATTCCCGTTGATACCGGTGATTTCAGACTAATTGATAGAACAATAATTGACAATTTCAATCAACTTAAAGAAAAAAATAAATATATCCGTGGGCTAATTAGTTGGTTTGGTTATAAACAATGTCCGTTTTATTATATAAGAGAAGAGCGTTTTGCAGGTGAAACAAAATTTCCATTTAAAAAAATGTTTCTATTTGCTACTAATAGCATGCTTTACTTTTCAAAAAAGCCTTTGAAAATTGCAACTATTGCAGGGATTTTTTGTATAGGTTTAGGATTGATTTATGTATTATTAAATTTAATTTATTTGTTTTTCGGATTGAGAACAATGGTGACAGGCTGGACATCATTAATTGTAATTATTGTCTTTTTTGGTGGCATTCAACTTTTGACAATAGGAGTTTTGGGGCAGTATGTTGGAATTCTGTTCGATGAAATTAAAGATAGACCGGAATTCATTGTTAGCAATACAATAAATATAGATATGAAAAATGACGAAAGAAATTGACAAAAATTCGAATGAACGCGAATTTTATAATAATTGGGCTGAAAAAGTGGATGTTAGTAAAATTACCGTTGAAAAGTTTTTTGAATCTTCTACATGCCCGGAGAACAAGTACTTAATTTCGAAAATGACTAACATTAATAAATCTTTGATTTTGGATTTAGGGTGTGGTGCAGGAGAAAATAGTGTTTATTTTACATTGAAAGGTGCAAGTTGTATAGCGACAGATTATTCAGATGGTATGTTGCACGTTGTTGATGAATTGGCAGATAAATACAATGTAAAAGTAAAGACGCAGGTGGTGGATGCAATGAATATTCCTTTTCCTGACAATACATTTGATTATGTTTATATAGCAAACACATTGCATCATGTTGATTTCGATAAATGCACTAATGAAATACATAGAGTTTTAAAGGTAGGAGGTAAAATGTTGTCTTGGGATCCTTTAGCGCATAACCCAATTATAAATATATACAGGAGAATGGCCACTAAGGTCAGGACAGAAGACGAAAGCCCGTTAAATATAAATGTAATTCTAAAACTAAAAAAATCTTTTAGCGTAGTTGAATATGATACCTTTTGGTTTGCTACGCTTTGGATATTTATCAGATTTTACTTTATCGAAAAAATTCATCCTAATGATGAACCGTATTGGAAAAAAATTATCATTGACGAAGAAAGAATTAGAAACAGATATTTGAGATTAGAAAAAATGGATCGATTGTTTAAAAAAATTCCGTTTCTAAAAAAGTATGCATGGAATATTGCTATTGTTGCAACTAAGTAATTTAATTCTGTGATGGGCAAAGACAATTCGAATAATCAAAGTAGAAATGTTTTAATTTTTCTTGTGGCCGCAACATTTTTATTTTATTTTCTTAAAATTGGTAGTTTTGGTCTTTATGAAGATGATTATCAGTTTGTAGGTTTAAACGTAGGTAATTCTTTTTCCGAACTTATAGAACTTTCAAAAAGTTGTTTATTAGAACTACCACAAGGCAGGCCTTTCGCATTTTTGTTTCCTCCAATTATTACTTATTTTAGTGTGCAATTGGCTGATAATTTAATTTTTGCTTACTTGGTAGGCGCTTTTTTTTGTTTTTCAAACGCATTTATGATTTATATTATTTTAAGAAAATGGCTAAGTATGCCGAGTGCATTTATTGGTGCTTTGTTTTTTTTATTGAATCCCGCTGATACTACGAAGATTCTTTTAACTCATAATTTAATTCTCCAACCAAGTTTGTTTTTTGCATTATTGGGTGTTATTTATTATTTTAAAAAAAACAAGATTTCTTTTATTTTATCGTATATTTTTGGTGCTATTTCATTGTTATTTTACGAACTAGGAATATTAATTTTTCTTTTTGCGCCATTTTTTGAAAGAAATAATAGAGAATTGTTTTGGAGAAAACTCCTTCTTCATATTGCTTTAATCGGGACTATTATTTTAGGAATATCATTTTTGAGGGTTACCAACGGTGAGCCAAGGGTTAGTGATCTTTTAGATGGAAGTAAACTGGTTTTAGTATTGAAAATATTAAGTGCGCCATTTATTGGAGTATTTGGTTCTGCAAAAGCAATGGTCTATGGCATATACAAAGGCATTCAAAATGTTTTTGTAATTGAAATGATTTCAGGGTTTACTTTTGCTTTTATATTGTCTTCTTGGCTAGTTCATTATTTTATTAGGCAAGATAGAAAAGAAGTATTATTCGAACAAAAGATTCCCAAAAGGATGCAAAAGATTCTAAAAGGACTTAGCAAATATTTTTCGTTGTCCTTGGATCCTTTTTTAGGAAGAGCACCTCTACTTATAGATGTTTCTGTTTATATTTGCTTGGTTGGTTTAATTATGATTCCTTCTGCATATTTGTTGTCATTTACTCATTATCCGCCAACTACTATTTCAGGAAGAGGAACTTCGGTTCATCTTGCAGGAACTATTGCATGGGGAGTTTTTATTGCGGGATTAATTGAATTTAGTTTAACAAGTAAAATCAAAAAAGTTTTTAAGATATCAATAATTTCAGGTGTTGGAATTGTTATTATGTTCTGGACTTCTTATGCCTTTTATTTGCAAAAAGGGTTCGCTACTGTTTGGGATGGGCAAAAACAATTTTTAGCGGAAGTTTTAATTTTAGCACCGGATATCGACGAAAATACAATTTTATTGTTTGATGACAAAGTCATAGAATATTCAAAAACATGGTGTTTTGGTAGAAATATAATTGGCGGCGCAGACTGGACATTACCTGTTTCATTCGACATGTATTTTTCCGAAGCAAAATCAATAAAAAGACCAATAGCATATAAGCCAATTGGAAAAATAGTTTGGAGAAAGAGTGATGGAAAAATTTCCTATTATCATAATGGAATTCCTAGTTTAGGAAAATGGTACGATTTGATTTCAGAGAATACAATCATGTTTTCTATGAATGCTGAAGGCGAATTACTTCGTGTCACCAAATTTTCTGTGTTTAATAATATAGATCCAATAAAGTTTGACAAAATTGACGGAATATCATCTGCAATAGTTGGTTCAAATATTTCTAATGAACATGTTTTGGAATGCTATCGTGTAATTTCAGGGGTGTTAGTATTTTCGAAGACAACTTTTGTTTTTCCGGAAAACATGGATGTATATTTTAAAAACCTTAAAGAAAAGTCTCTTGGAAAAGCAGATTACGCTAAAGGTACATTGTATAATTTTATGTCGACGGGGAAGTTTGGCTACAAATAAAATATTTCACGAAACTAGTTGTCTTTCGCGCCTTGTCTAATCCAAATCATTAGTGTATCAATGTTCCCTTGGCTAACTAATGGAGGATCCGGTGGCATTCTGGGAAGTATTGTTCCGCTGAGACGACCTACAATGTAACTGAGTGAAGGGTCTACTATGTCAACGTATGGCGCTCTGTTTCCTGTGTGAAGCAATTCATTGTATGAATAGTAAGGACGCAAGTCAAGAAATGGATGCGATTGATTGTGACACTCAACACAGTATTGGTCGAATATCGGTTGAATGTCATTTGCAAAACTAATTACAGTATCTCCGCTTGCTCTTGGTGGCTTGATTACAAGTGGTCCTTGATCCTTTTCGCATGATTGAAAAACGGTAAAGATAAATAATAAAGAAAGGAGTAATTTGGCAAGTGATTTCATTTCAATGTTGGTTTATTTTTTTTGTACCAAAAGGTCCTTTTTAAATTGAATCCAAGAAGATATTCGCCTTTTAAATAATTGTAAGATTCTGAAGTGTATATTTCTTGCTCGTTTAGCTGATTGTTGGAGCTTAAAACAATTTGGAATACGTGAGATACAGTGCCAATCTCAAAAGCAATTGACGCCGGATAAATGCCGTTGACCGGCTTGTTGTTGAAGCGATAAGCATATTCAAAAATGACAGAGCTGGATATGCCGGTGCGGATAACCCCGCTAACAGGCAAAGCAAAGGTGTAGTTGTCCATACCCACACCGATAAGATTTCTGTATACAAATACCGGAGCAATTTGCAAAGCTACTTTCTCTGACAAATTACGCGATATAATAAGTTGCGAGTTGTAAGAAAGACGGTGGTTGAATTTGTTTTCGAATGGGGTTATGGCATCACCATAAAAAGCATATTTCGGAACAGCAGTGAAAGCGTCACTCATGATAGCATAATCTACATAAGCTGCAACTGAAACAGGAATTGAATTATCATCGGTTTGTCGAAGCAACAATCTTTTAATTTCAACATTGTATGTTTTTCCCGATTTAGTCCTTCCACAACCAACATACATATTTTTCCCAAGAGAAAAAATAAAACCGAAATGAATGTTTGCGAGCAAATCTGTTCCCAGAAAATTAGTAATAATTGTTTTATCCAAACCTACACTTCCAAACCGATGACGAATATGAAATTGATATTCTCCTTTGCTAGGCATTGTTGTCGTTTGTACGTTTATTAACTGAGAACTTCTGAAGACCTCTGTCGGGGCATTTAAATCTTCAAGCAGGAGGTCTTGAGAATTGATTGACGTTATACTTAAGAAAAAAAGTGCAACGATTAAGAAAGTGGGGTGGTGTAAAATTGGTTTCATAATATCTATTTAATCTATTTCTTGAAAGAATTTTCGGGAAGTGTACGAATATAATTTACAAGCAACCACCGTTGTTTGCTTGAGAGCAATCGAGAATAAGATAACATATTGCCATTTCCTATTGCAATTTTCCAGAATATTGCTCCGTCACTTTGTTTTTGAACTAATGGACTTGTATGGTCTGCAGGTTTTGGTTTTAAATTAATGCTGGCCGGGCCATCACCTTTTCCTTGTATGCCATGACAAGTCCAGCATAAATTGTCGTATATTTTTTTTGCATCAGCTAAAGAAGCGGCATCCTTTGAAACCGGATTTTTTAATTGATCAGCAGAGGCCGGTGCAATCCATTTTTTTATTTCCTGAGAAAATGCAGGGTTCTGAGCAAATAGAATGCAAGATAATAGGGAAATAAAAGTTAGCTTGATATTTAAGTTCGTCTTCATTTTTTAATTATTTTTTTGCACGTGAAGAGGATAAATTGTTTGCGGTAAAGTTTTTTCCAATTTTACCATTTTGTGGACTTGAATTAACCATGTTCAGCGCTTTTTGG
>CAYHCU010000102.1:0-10212 GCA_964355035.1 uncultured Flavobacteriales bacterium
TTACTTGCTCACATATTAGAAATCAGCTTGATTTGAATTCAAAAAACTTTCTCATCAATTAACTTTTATATCTTTGACACACGCTGTAAAACCTTGACATGAAAAAAACAATCCTTTTGATTTTACTATTATTAGTTTCAACCTTTAACACCTTTTCGCAGGATAGAGGATATCTTGGGTTATCTTATAGCCCAAGTTTTACGATTGGTGATTTTGGAAGTTATGTCCTAAACAATGAAAAAGCAGGATTTGCTCAAACCGGATCAATATTTGAACTTGCTTTTGCACATAAAATAGGTAAGTACCTTGGGTTGACATCTGCAATAAGAAATCAGTCAAATTCATTTAATGTCGAACCAATACTCACTGATGCAAAAAATTTTGATCCTACAATAAACTGGAGCGCTGAAAGTAAAAATTGGTCAGTCGGAGGATTATTTTTTGGCGGATGGGGTTCCTTCCCTATTGATAAAACTAATGTCGATTTTCAGCTTAGAGTTATGGGAGGTTTAGTTAATGTCAGCTCTGCAGAACTTACTTTATCAGGATCAGCCTATGGTATAACTGTCTATGAAAAAATAAATAGCATGAGTGTTTACGCATTGGGATTTATAATTGGAGGAGGATTTAAATTCAACCTTGGAAAAAAAATACGTTTATTGACGACTCTTGATTATTTCGCTACTAGTGCAAAATTTGAGCACGTCTCCGTTACATCTAATTACAATCCTTCAAGAAATACTGATCTTGAACAAAAAATTAAAACGATAAATTTAGGAATTGGGCTTGGGTTAAGACTATAATTTTGTGTTGAGATTTTTTAAATGAGAAATTGCTTTGTAAAAACTCAGCGTATTATAAGCTACGGAAAAAAATGCAGTTGTTTTTCTCTTCGGAAAATTCGCGAAAAAAAATTTGAAACGCTCTCACATTAAATCACTCTCCTACTTTTAATACTGAACCGAAAAAATCGGATTCCGTTTGCTGTCGTACTTAGAAATCTACAAGGTTCTTACAGAATGACAGTCGTGGCACTTATGTGGGAAGAGAGAGGGAGATAAAGACCTACAAGATTCTTTCAGAAATTTGCTGTCTGCTTTTGAAAAATGTCTTCATTAGCTGTACACTTAATCGGGTTCCTGATTGCAAAAAAGTTGATTTGTTATAAAGGGCTCTGGCCTTTAATCACTCACCAATCAAAACTTACCACTCACCCCCTACGCCTTCTTCCCCTTTTTCACATAGGAATAAACAGCAATTCCGGCAATTACATAAGGGATAGCGAGAAGGTAAAGAATGCCGCCATTCAAACCTCGTCCGACTTTATTATCATTGGCATTACGGCTACTTTCGGATACAGCACGACACATGGCGCATTGAGCGTTTGAGGTACTTGAAAAAGAACCGATGGCAAGTAAGAGTATGATTAGAAATTTTTTCATTAGAATTGGTAGTAGGGAGAAATCATCAGATAAACGACTACTCCTGTAATGGTAACATAGAGCCAAATTGGATAAGACCAGCGGGTAATTTTTTTGTGACTGTCCACCTGATTTGTTAATCCGCGGTACAAAGATAATAATACTAAAGGTAAAACAATAGCTGCAAGAATGATATGTGAAATGAGTATTGATAAATACACAGGACGCAACGGGTTATCAGCAGGAAACTTTGTTTCTACCCCAAAAGAGTGGAATGTTACATATGATAGAAGGAAAATAGTTGAAAGAACACAGGCAGCGATATTAAGCTTTCTATGCATGGCAATATTCTTATTCTTGACGAAATAAAGAGAAAAAAGCAGCAGTATGGTTGTGCTTCCATTCAGAATTGCATTTAGTTTTGGTAAAAATGCCACCCAAGAAGGAATACTTGCTTGCTTTTGCAACTGCGACAAAATAACAACCAATAAAAAAACGGCGATGGAAACGATGTATATTAATCGTTTGTAGAATGGATCGTTAGAATTGAGATTTGACAAGGAGTCGGGAATTATTTTTGTAATCTATATTCTTCAAAAAGAAGTTTTGTATGATCGATGAGTGTATCAATATCATTTGCATCAGTGCCATCATAAACACCCCTGATGCGTTTTTGTTTATCGATGATGACAATGTCTTGTGAATGGAAAAAATCGTTTGCAGAGTCTCTTTGAGCGGCAGGAACTAAGAATCCTTCACGCGCTAAATTATAGAGTTTTTCTTTTTCTCCGGTAAGGAACCACCATTTAGAATTGTCAGCTCTCATCCTTTCTGCATAAGCTGCAAGCACAGGAACAGAATCATTTTCGGGATCAACGGTAAAAGAAATAATGTGGAAATTTTTTTCTTCTTTGAAAGCATATTGCACTTTTCCCATCATCTCATTCATTTTGGGGCAAACAGTTTTACAAGTAGAGAAGAAAAAATTAGCAACGTAGATTTGATTATCCAGGTCTTTGGAACCAACGACCTGACCATTTTGATTGGTGAATGAAAATTCAGGAATGTGATGAAATGTTGTATCGCCCGAAGCGTTGATTTGAATTGGTCCGAGAACAGGAAGCGTCGTGAAATGATTATGGCCGGTAACTAATACCAGCCATAATATTACCGGGAAAAGTAAAATCGTCAATGGAATAATTAATCTCTTCCAGAACTGATTTTTCATTTCGTAACTATTAAATTGAAATTCCTAACGCTGTACCTTCATATATTAAAATGAAAATAAGATAGACAATGAGAATAAACGGCAAGAGCAAAGAAAATTTCATTGGTAGTTCTTCAAACTTTAAGTGCATGAAGTATCCAACAATAAAATATGCTTTAACAATAGTAAGAGCAATAAATGTAACCAAGAGAACATCTTTCGAAATTCCGGTAAATGAAATTGCAACTTCAAAAATCGTTATGGCAAGTAGTATCCAGAATACTTTCCAGATCATTTTCGTATTTAAACCGCCTGCATGACCATGGTCAACAGCGTTTGTATGTTCGTTATTTGCTGACATAATGTTCTTTTTTAATTGAATTAAACCAGGTAAAAGAATGTAAAGACGAATACCCAAACTAAATCGACAAAATGCCAGTACAGTCCGACCTTCTCGACAAGTTCATAATCTTTTTTACGTTCATTAAAGCCTTGTGAAACTAACACTAGTGTAATAATGTTGATTAACACTCCGGAAAAAACGTGAAAACCATGGAAGCCGGTAATAAAGAAAAAGAAGTTTCCAAAAAGCGGTGTATTACCATATTCGTTTTCTACAAGATTTGCGCCGATGATATTTTTCTTAGCTGTAGAAATTAATTCAGTTGCTTCAGCGCCTTCTACTCTAGTTCCATCGCGGAATTTCAACATTCCCGGTTCAAGATCATCCGTTCTTGCGAAGCGGCCATCAGCTAAAATGTAGGCACCTTTTTCAGAACCTCCGATAAAGTGATACCATTCCCATGCTTGTGAGCCAAGGAACATAAATCCGCCAATAATGGTAAGCACCAACCATTTTTGTACTGATTTTTTATTCAGTTTATGACCTGCATCAACAGCCAGCACCATTGTTACAGACGACATGATGAGGATGAACGTCATCAATCCAACGTAGGCTAATGGCAAATGACCATGAATGAATGGGAAATGCGTAAACACTTCATTCGGCAGAGGCCAGATGTCAGTGAAGCGATGGCGCATAGCACCATAAGCAATCAGTAAACTAGAGAAGGTAAATGCATCGGATACAAGGAATATCCACATGAATAATTTTCCCCAACTTACCTTAAACGGAGAAACATCTCCACCCCAAATAGATCCGGAAGAAGATGTTGCTTTAGAATGGTTGGCCATGAAATTCGGTTGTTTTTTGTGTGGTTTTTAACGTGACTATTTACTGCTATTACTTTTAACGGATGTAAAGTAAAAAGAAAAATAAATACACCCATAATCCATCAAGGAAATGCCAGTAGATCGCACACATATTTAATCCGTTGTGACTTTCTGCCGTGTATTTGTTTTTCGTTGCTTGCGAAAATACAAAAATTAATGAAATAATTCCTGCCAATAAATGCAGAACATGCAAACCTGTAATCACATATAAAAATGATCCGGCAACATTGCCAACTCCACCTGCTTCTGCCAGCGTTTCTCTTCCTGAAGGAACATAGTTAAAATTGGTTTTAATGTCACTAACTGAACCAGTTAAGGCAATTCCGCTATGGTATAAATCAGACCAAGCTAGGTATTGAGTTAATGTAAAACCAAGTCCTAATACAAGAGTGATCAATAAACCCATTCTGATTTGTGCTTGCTTGCCTTGCTTTGCTGAATTCAAAGCCCACTGCATTGAAACACTACTTAATACAATTAGCAATGTACTGATGCTGAACATAGAAGGTATTGAAAACTCCACCCATTTACCTTCACCTTGTCGAACAATATATGCTGAAGTTAATCCGGCAAACATCATTACAATACTTACAATCCCAAACCAAAGTAAAGCTCTTGATGCTTTTCTTTTTACTTCCGCTTCGGAAAGATCATTGAGTTGGATTTCTTGAGCCATGGCCATATTACAGTATTTTATTTAACATCCAAATAATCTGAACAACAGGTAAATAGATAAACGAACCAAACATTAATCGTTGTGCCGATTTCAAATCACACTGATTGAAAAGGCGCAACGCTTGTGCCGAAAACAAGATACCTGCAATTACCATCAGAACAGTTGCGAAGATACCTGTAAAACCAAACACTGCAGGAAATATCGCTAAAGGTATAAGACAAATTGAATACACTAAGGTTTGAAAAGCAGCTCCTTTTGTACGGCCTTGTCCGGTCGGCAACATTTTAAATCCTGCTCTTTCATAATCATCATGCAATACCCAAGCTATTGCCCAGAAATGAGGAAACTGCCAGATGAATTGAATAGCATAAAGCACGAGGGCTTCCATGCCGATTTCATTTCTTCCTGCCACCCAACCGAGTAAAGGAGGAAATGCTCCGGGAATAGCACCAATTAAAACTGAAAAAGGCGTAATTTTTTTTGCAGGAGTGTAGGCTAAAGCATAGAGCATTAATGAAAGAACACTAAGAATGCCACACAAAGGATTTATTCCAACCCAAAGTATTGCTACACCACTGATTCCCATTGAAATAGCGGCTGCATATGCTTCGGGAATTGTCATGCGCCCGGTAGGCAAAGGTCGATTTGCTGTTCTGACCATTAACTTATCGAGATCTTTTTCGATAATTTGGTTGAAGGCATTAGAAGAACCGGTAACGAGAAAGCCGCCAACAGAAAGCAAAAAAAGCGTTTGCCAGGAAAAACTATTTCCCATAGCGATAATATAGCCCATTGCAGCCGAAAAAACGACAAGGCTGGACAATCTGAATTTGGTCAGTTGCACATAGTCCTGAATTCTTGTAGAGAAGCTCACAGAATCGGTAATAATCAAGGTTTCTTGGTTCATTGTATTAAACGGGGGGCAAGATTACTATTTTTTTTCAGAAAGAAAAAGGAAAAGAGGGAATTTCGGATTGCGGAATGGTGGGGATTGCGGATTGCGGATTTGTCGTAATGAAGAGATTTTTTTGGTTCTTGATACAGATTAATGTTAGTTTTTTGATTGTGGATTGCAAGTAGCTGTAAATCCGAAATCATTTGCATCAAGCGAGCTGAGTTTTTTATTGCTGTCATCTTTTAATTGCCGTCCCTTTCAAGGAACGGCAATAAAAGAAACGTAACAGGAGAAAAATAAGCGCCTACAAAATGCTTGCAGCGTTTTCATTTTTCAAACAAAACTTAGTTCTAAATAATATTAGCTAAATGAAAACATTTTGCTTAGGTAGACAGTAAAATTCTGAAAGAATCTTGTAGGTTTTTATCCTCCTCTCTTCCCTAATAAGCAAAACGAGTGTCATTCTGTAAGAACCTTGTAGATTTCTAAGTACGACAGCTATTTCTTAGGAATTTACTACACAATATTTTACAAACCTCAAGGGGCATGCGCGTCAACTTAACGTGCTATTCCTTCATATAGGAGTGTTTACTGGTTCTTCAGTGCTATTTTTGTTTGCTTTACTCGTCTAAGCACAAAAGTGTTTTGATCTTTAATAATCTCTCAAAAGGTGACATCATTGATGAAAATAAAATTAATACACAGCTAGCCCTGAAAGGGCGTCATGATTGTAGAAAATAGAATTAGTGCACAAGGCAAGCCCTGAAAGGGCGGCATGATAACATTGTTTTTCATTTATGTGTGATTAATTTGATTGTTATAAATGAAATATTTTATCAAGAGGCGGAATATTAATTTGAATGGGTTTATTCAAACGATGCATAAAAACCTGCATGATTGCACATCAACTGCAGATAATCAAGTCGCCCTTTCAGGGCTTGCATGTTGTGTTTATTCGATTTTTTAAGGAAGATCAATTGCTACCTTAACAAAGTATTTCGTATGAGAAAAATGGGATTGACTAGATTTCCAACAAAAAATGGAATGCCTGTTCTCATAAGTTGACGCGCATGCTCAAGGGAGTAAAAGAGGATTTTTATCGCTTGTAGTTTCCCCATTTGACAACAGATTCTATGTAGCTAAAAATCCGAAATCATCTCACGCCAAAACATCTTCCACAAAACTCTTCCCCGGAATTTTTTCATTCAGAGTACCGGCGATCAATTCCACAAAACGAAGGCTTAATTTTTCACGGAGATAATTTTCACCGATGGTCAACGTATTTGAAAATGAGTTTCCCGGTTTTTCATAGCGAATTTGGGCAATTGTTTTTATTATTTCTTGTTCTGTATATTTTTCAATTGGATAGATATTGTCAAAATTTTTCAGCAGCGAAGCAGTAGCGCCTTTTCCTAAAAAGATAATCGGCAAACCGGTAGAAAGATATTCGTAGATTTTAGAAGGGATAGCAGTATCGAATTCCGGTTTTAGTCCGCTGTATAAAATTGAAGAGCTTTGGTAGTAAGGAATTATTCTTGCCCAACGCAATTTTCCCGGCATGTACACATTACGAACATCTTCTGTGAGCAGGTATCGTTGAATGTTTTCACGTTCATTGCCATCGCCGATGAGATTAAGTTTCACGCCGGGTTTATTTCGCACCGCTTCGATGAGTGGAATAAAATCCTGTGCCGAACCGATATTTCCGATATAAGAAATGATGAAATCCTTATGTGGTTTTGAATAACGGATTGTTTGCATGAAACGGAATTTATCTTCCGACAAACCATTTGGGATAACAATAATTTTCTCAGGTTCTACATTAGCATTATTGATTAACCAATTTCTTTCTGCATCATTTGTAACAGTTATGGCTGTAAAATGTTTAAAAGAAGAATGCACCAATCCTGAAACAATTTTTTTTATTCCTTTTTGAATAAAATTTCGTTCCGGCAAATAATGCCAAACCAAATCGCGGATATCAGCAATTTTGTTTTTGCATTTAGAGCAATTCGCCACAGCATTCAGTAAAAACATAAAAGGCGACGTAAACAAAACGAGATCACATTCAACAGAATTAGAAAATTTAACAAGTTTGCGAGAATACCACCATTCAAAAAAGGCGCGGATCAGAAATATATTTTTGGGATAGTCGGGTAAGAAAAGAAAATGAATTTTTAGATCGTCGTTCCATTGCTCTGTAAAAGCCCGGGGCTTCTTTCCCTTTTCAGTAAGGGTAAATACATTCACTTCGAAACTTGCAGAAAGCACACGAGCCACGCTTTCCATCCGGTGTGAGGCAGCAGTGTTCTCAGGTGTAAAATGTGGAGAAATAATATTTATTTTTTTTCTTGGCATAAAAGCCTGAAGGTCTTTAGGGTCGATGAAGATAAAGATAAAAAAACAGGAGAATAAAAAAAGATAGGTATAGTTTACACATGGCGCGGTGGATAAAAAGGTAAGAGGTAAAAGGTCAGAGGTCATTGTCGCTTGTAAAAAGGTAAGAGGTAAAAGGTCAGAGGTAATTGTCGCTTGTAAAAAGGTAAGAGGTAAAAGGTCAGAGGTAATTGTCGCTTGTAAAAAGGTAAGAGGTAAAAGGTCAGAGGTCATTGTCGCTTGTAAAAAGGTTAGAGGTCAAAGGTCAGAGGTCAAGCCTGACCTTTGACCTTTGACCTTTGACCTCTTTCCTGGCCTGACCTTTGACCTCTTACCTTTGACCGCATTTGACCTCATTTGACCAGCTTATAAGCCCGCTAGATAAATTAAATGACTTTTAGCATTCTTTCAATAATCAACAATTCTTTTATACATTCGTGAACCCTGAGACACTAATTCCGAAAATAGAAATTTTCTCCGAATTGGGAAAAGGGATTATTGATTGTTTTAAAATTTACGTACTAATTATGAAAATCAAACTAAACAATATTACTGAAGCCTTTACGAAGATAGAAATATTTGTCTTCAGAAAATGCGAATATAAACGCAATAATCACTTAAAGCCGACATATGTGGTGGATAAATGCAATTGCGTTTAGCGAATTGTTAGCTGTCATTTTAGGACAACATGACAACAGATAATATAAACATCAAAATTTGCCTTAATGCCAACTAACAAATTAGAAAAGAATATGGACAAATTAGAAAAATTCAAAAGTTATTTAAAGAATATAGGAGAAATTTCAAATGAGGAATTTGAGAAATCAATTAATTATTTTCAAGAGATTGTTTTAAAAAAAGATAGTTTTTTTATCAGACAAAATCAAATTTGCAAGCAGATTGGATTTGTTTTACAAGGCACATTAAGAACATTTTACAATAATCAAGAAGGGGAAAATATTACTTCTTGTTTTTGCGATGAAAATAATTTCACAACTTCCTACAAAAGTTTTATTCTTGGAAAACCTTCGGAATTATCATTACAAGCCATAGATGACACCATTCTATTAGTAATCAATAAGGATAATCTGAACAAACTATACACAGAAAGCACAGTGTGGCAAAACATTGGAAGGAAAATTGCAGAAAGAGAATATATTGTTTTAGAAAAATACGCCTCCGTTCTAAATAATGAAACGGCAAAAAAAAAGTATTTGCGACTGATGAACGAACAACCTACCATTTTAAAAAAGGCAAAAATTGAAGATATTGCCTCATACTTAGGTGTAACTAGACGGACTCTTTCTAGAATACGAAAGGAGATTACATTTAGTACTTAGGGACAAATGTCCTTTTTATACTCGTCCTGCTAAACCATCTTTGCATAAAATTTATTAACATGCATAGACAAGGTATTCACAAGCCAACTATAGAAGACGCTATAGAAATCGGAGGGATTGAAATTCTACATCCTGGAGGGTATCAATTAACCCAAAGAACTGCAGAAATCACTAATATGAAAAAAGGACACCATGTGCTTGACGTGTCAAGTGGAAGAGGTACGCAAAGTATTTTTTATGCAGAAAAATATAATGTAAGTGTTACAGGACTTGACATTTCGGAAGATATGATATCAACTGCTCGACAGAGAGCAGCTGAAAAAGGACTGTCAGAAACCGTAAAATTTGTATTAGGCGATTCTCAAAAGTTACCATTTGAAGACAACACTTTTGACATCGTAATCAACGAATGTGCTGTGGGGATTCCAGACGATTCTCAAAAAGTATTAAACGAAATGGTACGAGTACTTAAAAAAGGCGGTGCAATAGCCATACATGAATCTACTTGGAGAAAACCGCTTGCAAAAACCAAAAAAGTTGAACTTTCTGAAAGATACGGAACAACACCATTAGAGTTTAATGAATGGAAAAATATGCTTATTAGAGCAGGAGCAAAAAACATCGAATCAGAATTTGATGAATGGAGCAAACCAGAAATGTTTTGGGATATTAGACAAAACAGAAAAGTTGCCCATTATCGAAATGTTATGACTCCAAAAGAAAAAGCAATTACAGCATATAGAATCTTTAAAAAACATGGAATAAAAGGAGTAGTAAAAGTATTTCAAAATGAAAAACATTTTTTCAAAGCAGTAATTAATGGAGAAATCGGATACGCATTATTTAAAGCTGAAAAATAGAAGCAGTCAATAACAGGACTGTTTAGTATATTGCAATTGTATGTTTTCAATGGAATAAGTTAATATTTTAAAAGCTGTATTAAAATTCAATGCTTTTGAAAAAATTTATAGCGCAAGGTAGTTTTTATATGTAAAGCTATCAAACAGCAAATACAAAAATGAAAGTCTATTTTTGTCACCCGGGATCGCCTTGGGAACGGGGAA
>CAYHCU010000103.1:0-7119 GCA_964355035.1 uncultured Flavobacteriales bacterium
GCATATTGCAACATAATTAATACTTTTATGTTGCATTAGAAAGTTGAATGTACCCTTGTTTTTTAATTT
Source organism: uncultured Flavobacteriales bacterium (assembly GCA_964355035.1). Lineage (GTDB taxonomy): Bacteria > Bacteroidota > Bacteroidia > AKYH767-A > 2013-40CM-41-45 > JADKIH01. Next base: position 70 of record CAYHCU010000103.1, read on the forward strand.
TTTTATTCAATACCTTGGTAAAGTATTTATAATTCGATATTTCTAATTTCTACTAAATCAAAAAATATGAAAGCAATTATTACTCTTTTAATAACAGGATTATTTTCTCTTTACGCCATTAGTCAAACGCCTGACCACCCACGTGGAATCTATGTTGACAAATTTATCTCGTTATATACCGATGGCAATGGATTGCCGCAATTAGATCCGAATACGTCTATACTTGGAGTTGATGAGTTTCCTTCCGGAAATCCTGATGGGATTTATGAAAAAGAAATCGAATTACTGAACTATTGTAAAGAAAATAGAATTACTTATCTTGTACTATATGATATGAGGTTGCTAACAAATGGAGTCCTCGCATCGAATAATCCACCTTTGTATAATTATCTGAAAGATCGGCTTTGTGAGTTTATGACCGAAGCTAAAAACAACTACTGTATTAATAGTTTTGGTGCTGTTGCATTTAAAGCATCTTCATTTCAAGATATTGTAAATTATAATACCAACAATGCAATTCCTCCATTTAATCTGACAATTCAAGAAAAAAACTTGTTGGGGAACAACCAACTGTTGATCAATGTAATAGAATCAACAACAATTAATCCGACTGATTCGACCTTTTATATTCAACAGCTTTTCAGGTTTGGGATTGGAATGTATCGATATAATTCCCTCACACAAGGTCAATGTCCCGACTTTGATGTATTAAACATGGAATATGAATTTTGGAACAAAACAGATGATGGAGATAACATTACAACTATTGCTGCAAAATGGCTTCAGCTAAGAGATGTTTATTTACCTGGATTAAAGTCTATTGCAACAGGAGCATCGATGAAATCTGAAATTTATTTGGGATATTTATACGATGATGTAACGCAAACACAGAAAGTAATAGTAGCTGATAATATCGATGGTTCAAATGCAATCCCCAATATGGATCGAATTTTGCTCCACACCTATTTACATTATCCTAACCTTTCATTTACAAATTATGCAAACTATAGAACAAGAATCGATTATTTTAGACAAAACACAAATAAAAATGCAACTGATGTTCATCCAATTTTTAGTGCAGAGGAACTAACTTATTTTCATGGCGATGATGATTTTTTTGGAAAGTGGTTTACTGAAGCCTCTCAACCTCCTTTTTTAATTGCTACGAACCCTAATTATACCCATAATCTTTTCAGTGCCGAACGTATATATTATAATGACTGGCGAAACGCAGCTACAAATTATGGGAATGCAAATCTGTCCTCGCCTGAGGAAAATATCGTTAAACCAGGAGCTGCGCAGTGGTTTGCTTCTAGTTTTATGGTTAATCAACTAGAACATCCTTCCATTTTTTATACTAATGATGCGCCGCGTTGTACTACTAGTACTATTTCAACCATTCCAGTTGATTTGTTTTATCAAGGACCTCTGGAAGAAGGAATTAATTATAGTTTTACTTTGACTAATACGATTTCCGGACTACAGACTCCTCTTCGAAATGTTGCTTGTACAACCGGTACTTCGTTAAATTATGAAAGTGCATATCTCACTGGGAATGCAGGAGCAAATTTATGTCTACCAGGGTATGATTTAAATACTAGTGCAGCGTCTAATCCCTATACAGCAACGTTAACAATTTCGAAAGCTTATCCAAATGGAAATGGGAATTGTAATTATAGTTACAGCTTTAGTAAGCAAATTTGGACTACAACCTCTGATTTAAAAGTTGAAGTTGTTGGGAATTACAATATGAATGGAAATATTTATGAAATATGTGAAAATGAGCCTTTAATACTGGCAGGAAATGTTTCAGGAACAATTAATTGGTTTGTTGATTTAAATTCAGTTTCTGTTTTCGAAGGATCTAATTTCCATCCAACTCTTGTTGGAGTTCATGATTATTATTATACAAAAAGTTCAGGTAGTTGTATCGGGAGTAGTAATCATGTTCTGGTTAAAATTAAATCAAATCCTCCTGCTTTTATTACAAGCAATTGCGATGCTTCGACTACGAATGTGACATTAACAGGATCTTCAGGATCTGAATATACTTGGAATGATGGTTCTATAACTAATTCTATAGCAGTTGGCAACGCTGAGAAATATTCGGTCCGGATTACACAAGTTGATGGGTGTTATAGAATAGCTAAAACTTCTGTTTTATCTAAACCGGTAATATCTTTTACCGGAAATGCATGTAATGGAGGAATCGCGACTTTATCTGAAACTTCAATTGATAATTCTGGAGGGAATTACAGCTTTCAGTGGTATCGTTTCGATGCTGTTTCAAACACTTGGTTGCTGCTGATACCGACTACTCAAATAATACAAGTTAATCAATTTGGGTTGTATCGAGTGGTTATTTCGATTAATGGGAAGTGTAGAGCATCAACAGCTGTAAGTCACGGATATTATATCTCTGCTGCAACAGTGGTTGAGCCGAATTGTTCGAATTCGAATTCCGGGCAAATTAATATAACTATTACACCGAGTCCCTCAACACAATATACTTTTTTATGGTCAAATGGCGCTACCACTAAAAATTTGGTAAATGTTTCTTCCGGTACTTATACGTTAACAATTACCAGAACCATTGACAACTGTGTTCAATCATCAACTTTTACTTTAAATTCTTCGCTGACAGTTAACACAAGTAAAACCGATGCTTTATGCCATGGAGATTTTTCAGGAACTGCAACTGCATCTCCTACAGGTGGGACAATGCCATATTTATATAGCTGGAATTCAATTCCTGTTCAAACAACCTCAATAGCAACAGGGTTAAGAGCAGGAAATTATATTGTTATAGTAACGGATAATAATGGATGCACAGGATCTGGAACGGTAATAATAACTGAACCTTCATTACTTCAAACTTATATTTCATCAGTAAATCCACTTTGTGATGGAGACCTTAACGGTACCGCTACAGCTAATTCGTTTGGCGGAAATTCTACCATAGCTTATACTTATTTATGGTCTACTGGAGCAGTTTCGCAATCAATAACCACATTAGGTGCGGGTAGTTATCAAGTTGAAGTAACAGATGCAAATGGATGTACTACATTGGCTTCAATTGTTCTAAGTAATCCTCTTCCGGTAAGCGCAAGTTTTAATTCTAATTCTGTTTGCCAAGGGAGTAATTTAATAATTAATTTTTCAGGAACTCCTCCTTGGACACTTATTTATTCTGATGGGACAAGTCATACAATTAATTCATCAACAAATTTTTATGAATTAAATGCACCTCCAAATGGAACTTATACTTTAATCTCAATTGCTGATGGCAATAATTGTTCTCTAAGTTTATCAGATCAAGCTACGGTTTATCCAATTGTTACTGCTAATGTTACAATTGCAGCCAATACAGGGAATTCAATCTGTTTGGGGACGAGTGTTACTTTTACAGCAACGTCGACTTCAGGGATACCAACTCCATCGTATCAATGGGAAAAAGACGGGTTAATTGTAGGAGCTAACAATGCTGTTTACACTGATCCTTCTATTACAGATGGCAATGTTATAAAATGCGTATTGTCATCTTCGGAAAGTTGTGTTATAGGAAGCCCTGTCACATCAAATATAATAACAATGATTGTTAGTCCGAATCCAACAATCATTTCTCTAGCAAATACGAATATAACTTGTTATGGACTTCATAATGGGACCGCAACAGTATCCGCCAGCGGATCAGGAACCCTGACATACCAATGGTCTTGTAGTTCGCAAACCTCCTCATCTGTAACTGGTATCTACCCTTCAATGGGTTGCACAGTAAATATTACTGATGGAAATAATTGTTCAACAACTTCCAGTCCTTTTAACATTACTGAGCCTGCAGTATTAATGGTTGCAGCAATGAATTCTAACAATATTTGTATTGGCTATCGAAATTCTTTTGCAATAGCAACACCGACTGGCGGAACTCCGGCGTATGCGTATTCGTGGAATACTGTTCCAATACAAACAACTGCTCAAGCATCAAATCTTCTAAATGGGTTTTATACGGTAACTGTTACCGATAATAATGCATGCACTGCAACAAAAAGTGTTACTGTCACTACATCCGGCATTTGTTGCGGAAATTTCTCTAACTACTTCCCTCAAGTAATAAGTAATTCAACTGTTCTCAATGGGCTAAATTATTCCAGCAACCTTAACCCACTTTATCATCATGAAGTGAATGTTTCCTGTACATTAATAGGGAACGAAATTGAAATGCAGGAAGGAATGGATATTATTGTTCATGCAGGAGTAACGCTAACATTGACCAATTGCACACTTAGAGCATGTGGTAAAATGTGGAAAGGTATTAAGCTTGAAGATGGTGCTAATCTCATTTTGAATAATACTTATATTTATGATTCAGAGAACGCTGTGCGAGTTGTTGCAAATAGTAATTTGCAATCCAATTTATCTCATTTTATTAACAATAATATAGGCATTTATTACGACGAATTTATTTCGCATTCAGGATTATTTGTTATAAACCAATCGGAATTTAAAGGGACAGGATCGATGGTAGCACCTTATCATGGTCAGACTACCGTGCTAGGTAATAAACCAATGGCCGGCATTATTCTGAACAACTGTAATATTACTCTAGGTAGCTCAGGCCTTCCTAATACTTTTGAAAATATGAATAGTGGCTTTGTAGTTTTAGACTGCAATACATATATTAGTAATGCGAAATTTATTGATATAACACCTGATATATCCTTACCGGCAAATAACTTTAATGGTTGCGGTGTGTTTGCCGATGATCCTTATTCTAATGGCACCAATTTTCAAATGGAAGGGTATGGTTACCCGAATACAAATTTGAATTTTGCAGGTTGTCAAACGGGAATTAGGGTGGAGCAAATGAATGCCTCGATAATAAATTGCAATATGGGTTCCAGTTCCGGTAATGTAATGGAGACGGGAATTCAATACATGTGGGGAAACTATTTGACGTGTAAGATTGTGTTAAATTCAATTGATGCAATCCGTTACGGCATTAACATTGAATATGCTGATGGTGCTGCAGAAGTACTAATTGATAGAAACATTATTAATATTGGCAACACTTTATTGTCAAATGAAATTACAGGAATTCGATTGAATAATTATTTTGGCAGCTACGTTACTCATGGTGCATTTCCAAAGTATAATGTCAGCAACAATACAATAAACATGAATAACTATGTTGATAATGGAATCGGATTAAATGGCGTGAATAATTACTTTATAAAAGGTAATTATATAAACCTAAATGATAATTTACTTCAAACAAGAGGAGTATCAATGATTGGTTGCAGTCAGAATGAAGTTAGTTGCAATCGGATCATTAGTTCTGATCATAGTTTTACAGTTAACAATCAGGCAGGGATTTACGCAGAAAAGGCAAGTGACAATAAAGTTCAATGTAATCATGTTGATTATACTACCAATGGTTTATATTTCGAACTTGACTGTCCTAATTCTGAAATTTTTGGAAATACCATAAGTAATCATGATGTGGGACTCGAAGTAGGTGTACTTGGAATAATAGGCCAGCAGCCGTTAAATTATCCATTAGGAAAACTACCGGGTAATATTTGGAATGGAACTTGCAATTCCTGGGGAGCAGAAAATAAAAATGGTAATATTAACAGGTATTATTTTAATGATTATTATCCCTATTCTCAATTTACCGCACAGTCTTCAACACCGCCAAATTGGTTTTCCCCCTCATCTTTTCGAAATTTTGAATGTGGTCCGGTCAATTTAGATGGAACCTATTTAGTGCCTGGATATTGTGGTTCTCTTAAACCGGATGAATTGATAGGGAGTAATGAAACCAACCTTGATTTAAAAATAGCTCAGGACTCAATTCAATTTACTGCTTATAACGAAGAAATGTTGTGGAGTCTTAAGAAGTATTTATTTGAGAAATTAAAGTTTAATGAAGAGTTGCTTTACAACGACAGCGCATTTATTTTATTTTACGATTCAATGTTAACCACTTCACTCGCAGTTTTTGGTGAGGTTAAAGAAAAAGAAATAAATTACTTTAACCCTGACTCGATTATTCTAAATGATGTTGAAAGCAAGAAATCATTAATTCAAACTAATTTGGAACTGATGAAATCAAATCAGGAACAATTAGCCAATTCCGGGTTGTCAGATTTGGAAGTTCAAAATCTCAAATTAGAAATTGATGCATTTCAAGTGAATATCGGAACTTTAAAAAGTAGCATTGAACTTATTTTATCACAGTATAATTCCGGAAAATTAATTTTTGCAAATTTGGCAAAAAGCGAAGTTCAGGGAATTTCTACAAGTGAATTAATTGAATTGAATTTAAAACAGGTAAAAGAAATTTACCTGAATACTGTTGCTCAGCGCAGATCAAACTTCACTCAAAATGAGTTAAATTTATTAGCTCAGATTGCATTTCAATGTCCGGTTTCCGGTGGAGAAGCAGTTTATCTTGCTCGCGGTTTATATGGATTAAAATATCCAAATATCCGATATGATGATCACTTGACTTGTCTTCAACAGGGAATTTTCTATAGACAAAGCCATGATAATTCTACTCAAAGTATTTTTAAACTATACCCTAATCCAACATCAAATTCATTCACCTTTAATTATTCCGCAATAGGTACAAAAAGTTTCCTTTATGTATATAATCAGTTGGGTGGTATAGTTAAGATGATTAAATTGGATGAAAACAAAAATCAAATTGGAATCGATGTTACTGAGATTTTGAATGGAGTATATCATGTAGAATTAATTCAAGATGATATTTCCATTTACAAAGATATGTTGGTAATAGTTAAATAAACTTCAAACTATCTTTTAAAATGAGACTTAAGATAATTGTAATTCAATTATTTATTACCTTGCAACTATTTTCTCAAGGAGTAAATAATTTGTGGATGATGGGTTATGAAAGTCAAGGTGGAATACCATTTGGTGGTTGTAACATTAATTTCATCTCAGGAAGCGCCGTTATTTCATATGTAAACCGACAAATGAATTATGGTGATGCGTCTGCAACAATTTGTGATACATCAGGACAAG
>CAYHCU010000103.1:7219-10198 GCA_964355035.1 uncultured Flavobacteriales bacterium
CAATAAACGATAGTTCAGCAGCAGGTGGAGTAGCATTTTCGCCTAATTCCAAAGTGCTTTATGTGTCCTCAACAACCTATGTTTACCAGTTTGATTTGCGATCTTCAGATATTCCGGGATCTCAATTAACAGTCGCAGTATGGGACACTAATTATTCACCAAATCCTCCTTTGGCCACAACGTTTTATCTTTCACAATTGGCTCCTGATGGGAAAGTTTATATTTCTTGCACTAACTCTACTTTCGATATTCATGAAATTAGTTATCCTGATAGTTTAGGCATGGCCTGTCAGGTTTGTCAACATTGTGTCCATTTACCGTCTTATGATAATTCAACTATACCGAACCACCCAAATTATTTTCTTGGAGCAGAAGGAGGGTCGGTTTGTGATAGTTTGCCAACAGCGGTTTTGAATTTAAAATCTTCGGCAACTATAGAAATATTTCCCAATCCATTCACAAATATATTTTATATTAAAACTCCTTCAAATGATGAAATCATAGAATTTGACATTTCAGATTCATTTGGTCAACAAGTTAAAGCTAATAGTGAATTTGTAAAGAACAGAGAATATATTGAAGTCAATAGCTCTTCAATGAGTTCAGGAATTTACTATGTAAAGGTTCGCACAAGAACCAGTGTTGTTGTGAAGAAGGTGATTAAAGTATAGAGGCACGATGTTTTGCGATGGGTAAAAAGTTTTAAATTCAAAATTCAAAATTGCCGCAAATTTAATACGCCTATTATTTTAAAGAAGAAAGCGAATTTATTTTGACTTTTGACCTATGACCTTACTTAACCGGCACCTCATTAAACATCTTCAGCTTTTTCTTCAACATTTCCATTTCTTCTTTAGCGTTAGCGAGATTATTTTCTACTTCAGTGAGAAGTCCGCCCATGTTTTTGGAATTTCTGAAGAAGCCTAAATTATTTTCGTATTGGTTGATAGTTTGTTGAAGTTTAGTAATCTTTTCTTTGATATGACCTTGTTCCTTACGTAGCATCGTACCGGAGTCTTCGCTATTTGAAAGTGAGTCGACGCTATTTTTGAATTTCAACAGATGTTTTTGTGATGATTCTAATTTCAAAGAATCATATTTTGCATCGAGAGCAGTTTTAAATTTCTCCCAAATCTTTTGTTTCTCTTTGAAAGGGACATGTGAAATTGTTTTCCATTCGTCCGAGAAGCTGCGAAGAGTAGTAAGATCATCCTCCGTTTTTCCGGAAGGAGTGAAGGCTTCTACTTTTTTAACCAATTCAGTTTTTAATTCCAAGTTTTTTAATTGTTCGTTATCCCGCTCACTGAATTTTTCTCTTTTGGCGACAAAGAATTTATCGCAGGCTTCTCTGAATCGTTTCCAGAGTTTGTTTTCTTCCCATTGCTCAATATGCCCGGCTGTTTTCCATTCGTTTTGCAAATTCAGGATTTCTTTTGTTGCATCTTCAAATGATTCATGAGTGGCCGCCGCAATTTTTTCCGCTTTTTCAATAACAGCTAATTTCTTGTCACGTCCTTCTTTCTGTACCTTTTTTATTCCTCCAAAGTAATCACGCTTCTTATTGTAAAAGGCGTTCATTGCTGCTCTCAGATCTTCCCACACTTTTTCATTTTCCTGGCGTGGTCCAAATCCGATTTTTTTCCATTCTTCAAGAATACCATTAAGAGTCTCTGTCATAGTCTGCCATTGCTTACCATTTTCGAAATTTTCATTGGCGATTCCCTGAGCACGCTCAAGTAGTTTTTTCTTAGCTTCTAAATTAGAAACTTCGTCTTTCTGACGCTCCTGATAATCGGCACGAATCTTTTGAAACACTTGTCCGATAAGCTCTCTGTATTTAGTACGAAGTGGTTCAATTGTCTCGGGTGGGGTAGGACCTAATTCTGACCATTCCATTCTGTAAAGAGTGATCATCCGTTCAATACCTCTGATAGATTCCATAGGCAACAAGGATTCTATCTTTGTTAAAAGTTGAGTTCGTTGTTCGAGATTTCGCTTGAAATCAAGTTCACGCAATTCCTTACTCAACTTCATATTGTAATAGAAGTTGTGTGAATGACGATGGTAAATGCTCTGAAGATTTCTATATTCTTTCGATGAAACATTTCCAATTTCGTTCCATTTTGTTTGCAGGTCTTTAAAAGCATGAAAAGCTTTTCCGATATTTGATTCTTCGGTAATCAATTTTTCAATGGCAGCTACAATTTCTTCCTTCGCTTTTAGTTTTCCTGCAGTTTCGCTTTGAAGAACTTTTCTTTGCTTATGATCACGATCAGCAAAAATGACAAGTAACTCGTTAAATCTAGAATCTAATGGGTCTTTCTTTGGTTCGTAATCGTCGCTGTTTCCACCTTCTTCTAAGAATTTCTTTAGTTGATCTTGTGTAACCGTTTCACATGCCTTTAAGTAATCGTTTTTGATTTCGTTTGCACGTGTGATGGTATCTTCAGATGCGTCGTCTTTTAAAAGTTCTTCAAGCTTAAGGATCAATTCTTCCTTGCCTTCCTTTTCTTTCTTTCCTTCTTTTTCTTTTGGAGTAGCTTTCTTCTCCACTTTAACATGGATTTCCACTTCTTTTTTCTCCTGCATTTCTGCTTGCTTTATTTCTTCCACTGCTACTTCTGCTACTACTTCTTTAATTTCTTCTTCCTTAATTTCGGTTTCTTGAAGTTGGTCTGAAGTTTCACTAGTGATATCAATAGCTGGTTGATGAATGCGATTTTCAAAACTCAAAACTAACTCATTAAACCTTGCATCCAAAGGATCTTCGCTTGGTTTGTATTCGTCGTTGTTTCCACCGTCTTCTATAAATTTTTTCAATTGGTCTTGCGTAACCGTTTCACACGCTTTTAAGTAATCATTTTTGATTTCAGTAGCGCGTGTGATGTTGTCCTCTGATGCGTCTTCCTTTAGAAGCTCTTGAAGCTTCAGGATTAGTTCTTCCTTCATAATAAATTTAGGCTGATAGTTTGCGTTCGT
>CAYHCU010000104.1:0-9960 GCA_964355035.1 uncultured Flavobacteriales bacterium
GGGAATGTAAATAATACCCTGGAAGGTGTAAGACTAAAGTTCTTCCGTAGGCGTTAAATTATTCATGTGGTATAATGATTTATAATTATACTATTATTGCTTATATTGTGTAAGCATTCATAACTTTGGAATAGCCTCGCCATCCATGAAAAACACTGCTTTGTTATTTTTTTTAATTAGCACACTATTCGTAAAAGAAAGTTCTGCTCAAAACCCAATTATTCAAAACATTTTAAATGACGTCCGCATCGATTCACTTACAAAATTTGTTAATGAGTTGTCAGGACAAAAGTTGGTTTCAATAAATGGAGTTTCAGATACGATTCATTCACGGCATAAAGATAGTCCGGATAATGAAAAAGCATTTCAATTTATAAAGCAAAAATTTACCGAGTACGGATTACAAGTAGATACAGTACAATTTAGTTCGACAGGAAAAAACATTGTTGCGATTTTACCGGGAACGCTTTATCCCGGTAAAAAATATATTATCGGTGCGCATTATGATAATATGCCACCTTTCCCGAATTTTTTATCAGCACCCGGAGCCGATGATAATGCAAGCGGCGTTTCTGCTGTACTAGAAGCTGCACGAATATTTAGTCAGTATAGTTTTCCGTTTACTATAAATTTTGCTTTATGGGATGAAGAAGAACAAGGCTTGATTGGAAGTTCTGCATGGGTTGGTAATGCAGGTTCTAATAACGACAGTTTATTGGCTTACATTAATATGGATATGATTGGTTGGGATGGAAATAATGACAGTGTAGCAGAGATTCATACAAGGCCAATTGCTCAATCTATTCAGTTAGCCAATGTATCTTTTAATTGCAATTCACTTTACAATATCAATTTAGGTGCTATTCGAATTGTCAACCCGGGAATTACTGCCAGCGATCATGCATCGTTCTGGAATTATAATTATACAGCGATTACCATAGAGGAAGATATTCAAAATGATTTCAATCCGTATTATCACACACAAGGCGATACACTCGGACATTTCAATTTTTCATTTTATGAGAAGGTGACAAAACTTGCATATGCAACGATTGCTACTTTGGCTATTGACACCGATCAAATTTTGGAGATTAATTCAAACGAAAATGAATTTGCCGACATGGCCATTATTTTTCCAAATCCAACTTCAGGGAAATTTCAAGTCTACAACAATATTATTTCATCTTCATCACTGGTTTTAGAAATTCGTAATTATTTAGGAATAAAAGTATTTTCAACTCCCATAACAAATTCAGGCTTGACGATAGATTTAACATCCCAGCCAAAAGGAATTTATTTCGTCAGTATTTTTGATGATGAAAAAGTAATGACAAGAAAATTGGTGATGCAATAAAAAAACGTCTTCAGAATTTGAATCGAGAATTCTTTCCGTAAATTCTGATCAATTATTCTTTTACAACTTTTCCTGTAGTCGTCAGTTTGTTATTGACAAGAATTTCATAAAAGTAAATTCCTTTGTCCAGTTCCGCTGTATTTAAAGAAGTTGTGTTCCTAAATTGTCTTTGGATTATTCTTCGTGAAGTTAAATCATAGATATTTATTTCGGCAATCTCATTACAAGTTGAATGAATGTTTAACTCAGCTGCAATTGGATTTGGGAAGATAGCAAATGAAGGATTTCCGCTTAATTCGTGTACTCCGACTGAGCAATGCGGAATAAAAACCGGCAGCTCTTCAATTGTATACAATCTGACATTGTCAATTATAAGTTCTGTGCATGACAAACACATATGTCCCCAATTGGTAAATTTAATAGTATGAGTTGCAGATGTTGCAACAAATTGAATAACGTAAGTTGTTCCCACATCTGTCGAAGAAGGACGGGTAGGTCTGCACCTGAGAAATGTTTTTCCAAAACCTACATCTACTGCAAACACTCCCGCATCGATGAACATGCCTAAATACGATTCACCTCCGGCCCAAAATTCCAATACATAGGTTTGGCCGGATATCAAACCTGAAACTGTTTGCTCTAAACTGACACCGGCGGTATCGCCATAATTTGCAGGATCACTGTAAGGATATCCGGGAGGAATTCCTGAAACCATGCATGAATTGTAATTTAAGCACGAGGTATCGAACATAGCAGGAGAGCAAACATTAGAATAAGCATTCCCAAAATAGACTGCTTTTGAACCTTGGGGAATGATTGAAAGTGTACTATCAAAAACAGAAGAATAAGTCAAGAGTCCGCCACCAACGCAGGTCCAATCGGCAATATCGCAATTATAACTTGTTGAGTTCGGACAAAAGCAATCCGAAGACCCTTGTAAACAGGTTGTGTTTTCGAAACCTCCGTTCATAATCAAATTAGTAACCCCATTACTTATTGAATCATTTTGGTCATAGCAATTGATACAAACAATTTGACCAAAAGAGAAGAACGAATTTAAAAATGTGTTCGTTGCAATTAGCAGAATTAATGCTGTTGTATTTTTCATTTTAATTAATTTTTGCACAATTTTCACTAAATATTTCAGACCGGGTATTATTTTTATTTCCTTACTATTTTCCTGACGATATGTTGTCCGGCACTTGTCAATTTCAGTAAATAAATTCCTGCGGGCAAATATTCTCTTAAATTAAAACTGAGGTTTTCATTTGCTTTGATATTTGAAAAAGTTTGAGAAAATATTTTACTCCCATTCATTAAACACAAATCAATAATTACGATACTGTTCACTGATTGGTTAGATTGAATGAATATTTTATCATTGAAAGGATTCGGAAATATTTTAATAGTGAAGGTTGAGCTGTTTTCATGATAAGAAGTAGTATTACAGAGCAAACATGTTTTTTGAAATACAATACTCGTGTCTATTGTGATCAGCGAATCAAATTGAGCACCTGAAAAGCAATCCCCTTTCAATTCATATTTTAGCCAGGGAAGTAAATAGCGGTTAATAACAATATGTTGTTCCGCACGAGTAATCGTTGGTTGGGGTGTGCATGTTGCTTCGCCAAAACTACATAGGGAATTATTATCAGCCATTTGGCAATGACTTCCGCCATTAATATTTATAAAAGTTTTGCAACTACTTTGCAAAGAGTCATACATCGGTATTTGATTAGATGGAGGAGGTGTAACACAATCATTTTCTCCGGCAAATATCAATGAAGGAATACTAAAACTTGTAGCGGCTTGTATAGCAGATGGATTTGTTTCGGCAGGCGCGAGAACTGCTAACGTTTTCACTGCCGGACTAAACTGCGCAGCAAGAAATGCAGAGCCGCCTCCCATGCTATGTCCCATAGCGCAATTCATTGAATCAATACGATTATAAAACAAAGAGGAATTATTTTGCCCCAGGGCATTTAGTTCGGAAATTACGAAAGCGATGTCTTTTCCAAACTCAGTATGTGAAGGTGATAAACCAGTTTCTGTCTTAGGAAATGCAATAATAAATCCTTCCGGCACAACGGAGTCCCAGATATTCTGATAAGCATCCCATGTCATTACAAAGCCATGTCCAAAACTAATTACAGGAAATTTATCATTGTTAACAGTTGTAACCGGGACATTATTTCCAGCAACATCAGCCGGATAATAAATTTCAGTCGGAATAGAACGGTTGTTTCGACTTGTATCAATTAAGGTAATGGTAGTATGTCCGATTTGAAAAGGTTGTGCAAAGAGATTGCTGCAAAGCAGAAATGCTAAAAGCAGAAAAATATTAAAAGGCCTTGTATATTGTTGAGTCTGCATAGTTTTTTATTGACGTTTCTATTTTGTTCACCGTAAATATAGCATTTCCGTAGGTATGCTCAAACCAATAAAACCTTGAGTTATGACAATTAAGAAAAAATATCAATCAAATGCGTACTCGTATCGCTTTGCCGAGTTCTTTGCCATAAGTTTGGGCTAAGTAATTTTTATCATCTATTCCAATTATATAGACAGAGATGCCTGTTGTGTTTGCACTGATACCAATTTGATAAAAATCTTTTATTTTTCCAGTTGTTCTTTCTTATGTTAGAGACTCACAATTAGTTTTAGTGTTGCTGTTTCTTGTTCTGTCGTAATGTATACTATATAAACACCTTTGTCGAAGATGCAACATTTATTCCAGCGCTTTCAATTTCTTTTGTGTCTCCTCTATATTGGGATTTATTTCAATTGATTTTTTGTATGCTGCTATTGCTTTTACTTTGTCGCCTTTTGCTGAATAGCCATCACCTAAGCTATCAAAAGCATTAAATGAAGTTGGATAATTTTTGGTATTTAACTCGAAACACTTGATTGCTTCATCTAATTTGTTAGGTACGTTTAAAAATTTGTAACCCATTTCATTGATTAATTGTTCGGGTGGCAATTCTTGAAATCCATTTTGCTCCGAGCGTTTTTCGTAGAACTTTGATACCAATTCAACGGTAGTGTCGGACTTTGCCGGCTTCCAATTTTCAAAGACAAAATTTAATCCGTCTTGTGTTGCCTTAACTAATTCTGAATTGTGTGTTTCTTCCGGATAAGGAATATACTTATATCTTAATCCTGTTATTTTCTTTTGTTGAAACAATGATTGTAGTTTAATAACACTTTTATGAAATTCAGGACCTTCATTGCCATCACTAAAAAAGATTGTTTTATTTTTAAAGTCCTTGTTTTTAAATAGTAAGTCTGCGTTTTTAAAAATGGATTCTTTGTCCCACCAAAGAGCCGGGCTAACAGCAATATATGAATTAAACATTTCCGGATGATTTAATAAACAGTAAGAAGACATTAAACCTCCTAATGAATGGCCAAAAAATATTTTGTCGGGTGAAGGATTGTAATTCTTCTCTACATATGGCATCAGTTCATCCTTTATAAATTTCAGAAAATTTTCTCCTCCTCCTGAATTTTTCCAACTATTACTATCTGTTGTTCCGTCCATCTGCCATAGGCTGTGGGAAGTTGTTAAATCACGAGCTCTGTCATACTCGTAATTTCCAATACCAACAACTATCATTGGAGGAAGTTGATTTGCTTGATAGAGAAAATCAACAATTCCTGCCACTAACGAAATCATTTCTCCATCCATTAAATATATAACAGGAAGTGGTTGAGAATGATTTACAGGAGTGTAAACATAAATTTTTCTGTCCTCATTTAAGATTATTGAATGAATTATTTTAATTTCAGCAATGGTTATTCCTGTGCTATCTATTTTTTGTGCTTGCGAGGTGTTAGTGAAAAAGCAAGCAAAAAAAAGCAGAATAAAATTTGTTTTAAGAAAAGTCATATTTATTTTGTTTAAGAATGTTCAGTATAATTGTCTGTTACAGTTTGCGAAGTTCTCTAAATTTTTGTTTGGCTTGTTTATCAATATAAGTTATTCAATAATTGTTATTTCATTTTCTTTTCTTGCAGAATATCCTAAAATCTTATACGGTTTCTTTGAATACTCATCTTCAAATAACTCAACCCTATAATTTAATTTTGGATAAGAAATATGTTCTGTTGAAATGCCCTGTTCAAAGTTATCTGCAATTGAGCGAGGAAAATTTCGTTCTTGCCCCAGGTAAATTCCTTTCAGGTAATTTTTGATTGTATCCGGATTGCTTGCCAAAATCTTTTCAGATAATTCTTCTTGAAGCAAAATCGTCTCACCATTAAGTTTAGCATCGGAAATTCCTTCACTCTCTCGAATTTGCGACTCCCTTTTTATTGGGAGTTTTGAAACTTCTTTTTGAGGTGTTTCTTTTAAACTATCAGATATTTCTATTTGCAATTTATTTGTGTCAGTACTCAATTCTTCTTTTTGAGTTTGACTTATTTCGGTTGCTACTGTATTTGGTGCTTTTGATTTGGTGCCTGCATTATTACAAGCGACAAGCATAAATGAGAAACAGAAAAATAGAATTATTGTCCGCAAACAATTCGCAATTCGTAGCACTGATATTTTTTGTTTATTCATTGTTCAAAAGTTTAAAGTTAGCAGTGTCACAAAGTATGACGCATAACGTTTTAAAAATTTGCAATGGGCGTGCTTTTCGGCACAAATGTTGATGCAGAGAACTGAACTTTCTATAACCACAAAACTGTCTACGGAGTACGAAGCCCCGGCTCTCGCAAATATTCTGTTAGCGGCTGGCATTTTGAGTTTTCAAACTTTCGATGAGAATTCTGATGCCCTCTTTGGGTGTTGTTGCCATAATTCCAAATCGCTTTTCAAATTTAGCGCTATCGAATATATAATCTTGTTCATTTTGATAAATCATCTCCGGAAACTCTTTCATTATCGGAATAAACAATCCAAGTATTTTAATCATCCATACAGGTACCGCTTGAATTTTAGCCTCTACCTTCAATTCATTTGCAATTAACCGGATCCATTGTAGGTTTGTTAATTTTTCTTTTGTAGTTGGAACATGCCATACTTGATTATATGCATCAATTGTATTTCCAAGTAAGGCAGTTGCTTTAGCGGCATCCGGTGTATATGTATAAGTATGAATTTTGTTGATGTCGCCAAATGCCTGTGCCTTTTTCCCTTTCATAAAATTATCAGCAACCATCATATTCAGGGCGCTGCTTTTATTGTCAGGGCCATAAAAATCAGCCGATCTAGCAATAAGTGCAGTAAGGTTTTTTTTCTCCACTTCATTCATAATCATTTCGTGCAGTTGTTGTCTTACCTCACCCTTTTTGCTGGGGGCATGAATAGGTGAAGTTTCTGTCATATGTGGCATTGACGATTTATCATACATGTATACATTATCGAAAAAAACAAGTTTAGCATTATGGGCTTTACATGCATCAATTACCGCTTTCATAAATGATGGCCATATTTTTTGCCAAACACTTAATTTATATTCGAAGCCGATAACAACATAAACCACTTCGCTTCCGGCTATTGCTTTGTCAATTTGTGTTATATCATTTACATCAATGGGGTAAAGTTCATCAGTCTCATTTACTTTTTTAGGGTTTCTGCTTACCAGTCTAATTTGATTAGTAAATTTTTTCAATTCTTTGGCTAATGGTATTCCAATTGCTCCACCTGATCCTAATATTGTTTGCATATTGATTATTTTATTTAATTATTTATGGATGATGTCTGTGCATGCTAGCGACTAACGTACGAAGCAAAAAGAAGTGCGGATTTACTTGCACTTGCTCCGCATTTTTTTAGGTGATGCTAGCAGTAGTTTTTATTCATTTTTAATTCGAGTTGAGTGAAGCGTTTCTAGTTTCCATCCATTCTCAGTTAAAATTGCCGTTGCGCTTTCTAGCCAATGAGCTTTTCTAATGATTTTATTATCAGTTGAGAATGTCGCATAGTTTTGGTATGCAACCCATGCCATTCTGCTTGTGACTTTAATTTCAATAATTTCAATTGTATTAATTCGGTTTGGATTCGGTTTCCGAAGTATGGCATTATCCAAATAATTTGCAATAGAATCGTTATTCCAAACTTCTCCGTTTTCCAAAAGCAGGAAGTCTTTTGTGTAGTATTTGTCAATGTTTTTAGAATTTAATTCAGACCATATTTCGTCAAAAGATTCAATTACTAAATTTTTAATACGTGTTTTGTCGGTTTCATTTGAAACTTGACCGAATGATATCGTTGTGAAAAAAATCATTAAAATTATAGAGTTAAGTCTTTTCATTTTTTTGTGTTTTAAAATTACCACTAATCGAGTCACGCAGCGGAATCCCACCGCTACGTTCTCACAGAACCATACGTGAACCTCTCGATTCATACAGATCTTCTTGTTCAATCACGAATGTAGTAATACATTATGGATGAACCAATGCCCAATGCGGAAAAAGAGTAAGGTTTTCCCTGTACTTTTTCTTTAGCCATCTCACACAAGCCATTTTGTATAGTCCCTTTTTCCATTTTACCCACTTAATTGGTTCAATGTTTACATAATCTCCAGGCTTTAATGTTTCTCTTATACTGTTTTCGTTTTCAAAAATTGCTTCACCTTTTATGCAAATCAATAGTGCAGGAGTTTTGGTTATATGTTCTTTTAATTTTTCGCCTTGGAAAATTTGTATGTCAGTTGCATTCCCTAATTCGCTTTTGAAAAAAGAAGTTGCCGAAACTGATTTTTCTTGTGTGTGTGTAATTCTTTTATGTTCATTGGAAGTATTGATTAAATGTTGTGAGTGAAATTTGAATGCTTTCAAATTGCTTTGATGCTTCGGTTTCGTCTTTAGCTTCTGAAAGTTCTTTTACCATATCAATGTATGGCAATAGCCACTTGTGCAGTTCATCGTGTGCTTTGCCTTTCATTGTGCAATTGGAAGTAAGTAAATCAATGTTGGATTGTAATTTTTCAGATAATGATTTGAAATCTTTTTGCTCAACCTTAGCAAATGAAATAACATCGTTTTCCATATTGCGAATATGAGTTATCATATTGGCATCAACTTTCCATTTTTCTCCATTGTTAAGTTCGATGTTTTGTATTTCATCGTTGTGCTGATGTTTTTCGTGAGTAACGGTTTCGGTTTGCTCTTTTGATTTTTCTTTAGAAGCATTGCCACAACTGTAATGGAACAAACTGATTACCGGAATTAAAATTATTATCTTCTTCATAATTTCTTTTTTGTTATTGTGAAATATGCAATTATTGTAAATATGCTGCCAACTTCATTTATTTCCTTATAATAATTTTCTTGACTGTACTTTTTGAATTTCCTTCAAGTTTCAAAAAATAAACTCCACTTGATAAATATTCTAAATTGAAAACGTACGGAACCGCTGGTTGAATATTTTTTTGTTGAAGTACAGTTTGCCCAACTTCATTGATAAATGTAGCAACCATATTATTGTTTTCGTTTGGCGAAACAAAAATCGCTAAATAATTTGTTGTCGGATTTGGAAAATATTCAAAATTAATTTGCTGCTCATAGTTTGATATACCTGATGCACTTGGTATGTATGTCGTAACAGTTTCTGTTATGGTATTATGTCCGCTATTTGGTCCTATATTACCTGCTTGAACTGTTCCATAATATGTTGGTCCGATTACATAAGGATAAACAGGATATAAATTAGCGTCAATGGTTACAAAATAAGCATAAATTCCATTTGGATAATCTGGCGTTACACAAAATCTGCCATTGTGAATGTCTAAATCGCCTGAACCACTTACAAATGTTCTATCTTCAATATAAGCACCAAGAGGATAAGTTGCACTTACAGCAGGTCCATTTAATCGTGTTGTTCCTGTATTCATCACATAACTACTTTCCATTCTTTTAATTGCACCAGTACCATTTGTATTCATGTAAGCATAGGCTCCATAAATTGGAAATCCGTCAAAAGCATAACCAATTATTGGCGAGTGAATTGTGTTTAAACTGTCATTATACAGACAAGTTGGATTGACGTGAGTGTGGTATTCTCCTTGTGCATTTGGGTGTCCTAGACAGTCATCAAAACTAATTCCCTCATAAAATAAAGCGTCTCTGTTCCAAACATTGGCATTATTGTAACTTTGTCCATCGTCTGGATTAAATATACTTACTCCATTACTCCAAGTTCCAATGTGTCCAAGTGGTGTCGGGGTTAAAGTGCCAATATTTTGCACAGGATTTCGAGTAATTTTAAAAACAAAATTTTTATTTATTGGAAGATTTGGGTTTGCGGTCCAAGGTCCAATAGTGTAATCAGGAATACAAGTCGCACTAACATAAACATTATTTGTTGAATATTGAACTTGTTGTACATTAGTCAAAATACCTGCATAGCCAGTATTGTTTGTTGTGTTAATTTTCCAAGAAGTAATTTCTGGTGTAAGTTGAGCAAATATTGTGTTTGTCAATAGCAGTAATGTAATTGTGAAAAGTTGTTTCATTTTATTGATTTTTAATTTTGTTATTTTTCGTTAGACTTGTGAAATGTCAAAAGATTTAACTGTTGTAATGGCCTTCCTTTGGTTGCACATAACGTCAGTTCGTGCAAAAACCAAAGCTAATTAATTTTTTGTTTCCTATTCTAC
>CAYHCU010000105.1:0-4066 GCA_964355035.1 uncultured Flavobacteriales bacterium
TAACTACCGAATAAAACTGTTAATAACGTTTATTTTTCACCTACTGATTAGTTACTCCTATTTAAAGGAAGTTTCTGTTGATTGTCTCAATGACTGGAGTACTCAAATACTTAATGACAATGAATGGGCGGCCAGTACTTTTCAAAAAGCCTTTTATAAAATAAAAGAAAATGGATTAGAAGATTTTTCAAATGTGCCAGCACCAGGAAATCTTGGAAGCCATATTCCGGTCAATAATGATAGATCCAAAGAAGAATGTGCGAATATTTTTACAAATGAAGCATGCCGGAACTTTAATATAACCAACTCTTTTTTAAGTAAGATAATCTGGACAAGCCCTGAAGTGCCACAAGAGATAATCAATAAGGACATGAATGAGTACTTTACAACCAATTCCACCTATCCTCCAGAAAGAGCAATATCTTTGGCAACAAACCAAATTAAATCTGGTTTGATATTGCAAACGCCAAGAGTGGTGACAATTGCAAGGTTTACTTTAATTGTTTTATTTTTTCTTCTGCAACTTATTCCTTTCGGATTAATTGGTTATTCAGCATATAAAGACATTAAAATAGTATTTTAATTTTTAAAATTAAAACTAAAATGGAAATCAAAGAAAACCACATCATCATCGGACTTGGCGGAACTGGAGGTTCCATAATTCGTTCATTTAGAAAAAGGTTATTCACCGAGTATTCAGATGAAGAATTATTAAAAGTACCCATCGGGTTTCTTTATGTTGATTCAAGCAAAGAAATGATGGACCCAAATGACCCAACTTGGAAAGTATTAGGTAAAAATGCTCAATTAGGAAGAAACTCTCAACTTTTTATTAAAGGAGCTAGTTTAAAAACTCAATTGAATAATGTAGAAGGGAAAAAAGGTATTTCAAGTTGGCTTGGTGATGGAAAAATTTGGGATAACATAATTGGTGGTACAGCTGATATTGCAGCCGGTGGTCAAAGAAGAAGATTGGGCAGATTTCTATTCAGTTGTAAAATCACAGAATTTTTATCTTCTGTTGCAACTCAAGTTACTTCAGTAAGGTCAATAAATTCAAACTCTTCAGATATTACTTTTCATGTTTTTGCTGGTTTAGCGGGCGGGACAGGTAGTGGTTCTATAATTGATGTCATAGCACAATTGAGAAAAAATTACCAACCAAATATTAGCGGTGGTATTAATTTTAAAATAATTCCGTATGTTTTTATACCTGAACAACTCCCAAAAGCAGGTTGGGATGCTGGATATTATCATTCAAATGGCTTTGCTGCTTTACTTGAATTAAACGCGTTAGCACTTCACCAGCTTAAACCACATGATATTAATGGTCATGGAGATAGGATTGATATAAGCGAATACGGAGATTTTTTTACAGGTTGCTATTTATATAGCAATATCAATGAAGCGGGCGTAGTTATGGATACCAAGGAGGTTCTTCCTAATCTGGTTTCCGATTTTTTATTCCAAAAAATAAATCTTAATAAAGGCGGAAACGAACAAAATGCAATAGAACGAACAGAAGGTTATGAAAATATTTTAGACAGGAAAGAATTTGAAGGTGGTATAGCTGTTAGGTCAAGAAATTTTTGGTCTTTCGGAATTAAGCGAATAGAGATTCCTGAACAAGAAATTGTTGAATATTTCACTTACAATTTTACTCGTCAATCGTTAATGCAATTCAAATTCAACAATTGGTCTGATGATTTTGGATTTAGAGATCAACCTCGTAATGAAGATTATCATTCATTTGTAAACGATAAGCAGAATATTTCAAACTGGTATTTATCCGATGAGCACCTTACTCTTTCAAAAGCCATCTTAAAAAGTGATGAATCGCAAAAATGGAAAACAATTATTGAAGATTGGAATGCAATTATATCATCACTGAAAACTACTGCATGGGATAATGCTAAAGACAAAACAACACCTTTAAATCAACTTTCAAAATTATGTGAAGATCGCTACGATAGGAATTTTAGAAGAGTTGGAGTTTCTGAATTTTATAAATTGAAAAAGCAAGCGAAAAGAGATATTGCAAAAGAAATAGAGGACATTATTGAAAGGGATTTGTTTCAACAATGGAATTTGGGGCAACGGTCGATTTCCGAAATCTCTAAAATATTAAATTTGCTAATTGATGCAACCGGTATGCGCTTTCAAGCGATTGCAACAAAGTTAAATCAAATTTCAGAAGAAATTGAAAAGCAAATTATCAATAAGCAAAAGAATGAAGTGGAGTGGGCAAAAACAACTCCTTTATCGGATTTGCTTGGCAAAAGAAAAAAATTGTTTGAAGCACACGGTGTAATTCTCCAGACATTATATACGCGAAAAACAGAGCAAGAGGCATGGCAATTTGCCAGGGAACTACTTGCAGAGGTTTTAAATCAATTGCAATTATTCAGTGCTCAGGTATCAAGTTTATCTGACCGTATGAATAATTTTATTGCAATATTTGAAAAATTAATTGCTGCAAGATGTCAAGATGAAAAGTTAAATCCTGATTCTTACAAAGATCCTGTGATAAGGTATTATGACTCACAAGTGGTAAAGAAATTTTCTGACAGAATTGTTAGAGACCAGGATATTCAAAAACGACAAACATCAGTTGTAAGAGATAAAATTGTGAAACAACTTGGTGCAGAACCAACTTTTACAAAGTTCAACGAAAGAATATCGGATGAATTTTTAAGGGAAACTTTGGAAAGCATTGCACATGAACAATCAGTTGCAGCTCATGATGAATTGATAACAAATAAAAAGGAAAAAATCATCGGTGTTAACATAATTGAAAAATTATACGAACAATATGGTAACGACCAAAACTCTTTAAAGGATTTTATCAGAGGTATTGTAAACTATAGTGGTACTTTGATAAGTTTTAAAGGTGATGAAGAACGGACAATTCCCCATTCAGATACTATTGGTACAAATATTAAAGTATCACGACTTTCAATTTCAATTCCTGCAACTAAGGATATATCTCCAACATTTATAAAAAATCTCGAAAATGCTTTTAAAGAATCTACAGCAAATCCAAATGTTCAATTTGATTATAATGGCAAATCTAATGAGATAGTAATACTTAGTACAGTTTGTGCTTTTCCATTAAGATTTGTTAATGATATACATTATTTGAGACAAAAATATGATTCACAGTTAAAAATGGAAAATGAAGAAATTTCGCGTCTTGTTCTTCATATTGAAGGTGATGGTACGCAGTATCCACCTTTATATTCTAAAACAGATAGTGAAAAAAGAGCAGAGTCCGAACACAAAAGAAAATTTTATGAAGGACTTGCCTATTACCTTATTGGTGTTGGTCTCGATTCAATTAAAATGATGGATTTAGGTGATGGGACTGGCAAAATGCAATATGGAATTTCCAAAACAGATAAATATGGTAGAGAAGTTAGTCCTGTGTTTTTTGGTTCTAAATTAATAACAGCTTATGATAAACTTGATGAAAATAACCTAAGTATAATAATTGCTAATGTAACTTCTAAAATTAATGGGGAATTTTTGCATATCACCAGGAGAGGGGAACTAATACATAATGTTGTTTCAGCAATCAATAATATTAAGGCAGAGTGTAACGGAAATGTTAATGATAAAATTTACAAAGAATTTCTTACAGCCAGCGATATTGCAATAAATATTTTAGAAAACTAAAAAATATGGACGAATATAGAAAAGGTATTTGCACTAACATCGGCAATTGTAAAAATGCTGACAGTAAATCGCCAATAGATGTTCCCCTCACGGCTGATTTTATTTGTCCTGAATGTGATAGAGATCTATTAGAAATTAAAGGTCCTACACCAATTCCGTGGAAGAAAATTTTGTTGTTCACAATTCCACTGCTTGTTCTTGGGCTTCTCATTTTTGGCGGCATTTATCTTTTTTCGGATAAAGGAGAGTCACAAAAAAGTAAAACGGATTTGCTTAAAAAAATAGATTCGCTTGGTAAACCGACAACATATATAAACAAGCAACCCGCATCAACGGAGAATAATCCAAATTACCCACCCCCTGTTTTGAAGAAGTCTACTTTTTCATACGA
>CAYHCU010000105.1:4076-9957 GCA_964355035.1 uncultured Flavobacteriales bacterium
ATGTCAAACATGAATACACTACTCCCCCCCCCCCCGCTACGAAAACTCCCACTGCTCCACACGATGCAAAGTCTAACCCGAATAATTTGACCGCAAATTCCATTGAAGAATATTTTCAAAAAATTGCAGACGAGTCTATACCAGATGCGAATAAGGAAGATTTGAAAAAAGCAATTATTTCTAATTATTTCTCAGATGACGAGGTGTTTGTTATTGATATGGGAAAAAACAATACAGAAGTAGGCCATACCTCGATCAAAGAATATGTAGACGCGTTAATTATTTTACACACTAAAATAAAAATTTTAAAAAAGGAAGTCAATTCAAATCAAAAAATTACTAAACTTTATATAAAAGAATTATAACTATGAGACTTATATTTTCATTATTGGTATGCTTAGTGGGGTTAGGGTTTTGCCAAAAATTAGAAGCTCAGACAGATATTGAAAAGGCTCTTTTTGCAAATGATGATTCTCTAAAGGAATTGCATCTTACAGAAGCGCAAAAATTGGATTTTAAAGATAAGGCGCTCCGCAAAATAAATGCGCTATCAAATTATATAAGTACAATCGCCAACAAGTCTAAGGAGGAAACACAGCGGAATAAGGCAATTGATCTAGCTGTTAAACTTTTTATGCAAGAAGAGAATACCGTGGAAGTAAGCTCGCTTAATAAAGAAAACAAAAGATTTAAAATCAGAGCATATCTTAATAAACTTAAACTTTTACCATATTCAAAGGTTGAAATATCTTGGTATGATATGTTCTTTGCATCTAATTTTACGAAACGCACAGATGGCAAATACGAAGCTGCTGCTACAATATATCAGCGATTTGTAGGTACAACCAATGAAGGGGGTAAATACATTGATATAACAAAAAAGTATATTACAATTATTATCGCGCAAATAGAAATAAAAACCGGGGATCAAGTGGCAACAGTATGGGAAGTCTTCCTAGGTGATGTAAAAGTGGAAGAAACAAAAAGAGGTTAATATTAATTTGCATGAAAAAGGTCTTCCTTTTAGCATTTTATTTTTGTATCACTCTGTGTACTGCTCAATCTATTGCCTCAATCGATGACATTACTGATTCTAAAAGGTTTCTTTTGGAGGTTAAGCAGTTGGATCAATTCATAAAGAGATTCAATAATGAAGAGAATATTTTGACCGGTAATGAAAAGACTGCTGAAGAGATAATAGCGAATAGAAAAGATATCAAAGGTTTTCAAATGGAGCGTAAGAAGATTTTAATGACGCTTTTCAATCTAAGTGATTCATCCTTATTCAACAAAACCACGCGTGAATTTGTCAACTTTATTGGGAACGATACAAATCTGATAACCATAAGTTATTACGATCCTGATTGGTATGCCGCGGTGAATTGTACTATGAATTATAAAGGAAAGAATTTTCCGGTCATCTTGACCATGAAGAACGAGGGAAGTTACAAGTCAGGCTTCAAATGGATTATTGAGAGTGCAAGTCCCGACTTTTTTAAAATTACTTCTTCGCACAAAGATTCCACTAAATGTATTGGCCCAATGAATCATGAATTAGGATTTATGGGTCTTTTTAATGTCTTTAATGACGCAAAGAACATCACAGAATATACTTCAAAAAATTTCATCCCCGATAATTTCAGTGTCTTTCTCTTCCTCGTTAAATCTGGGGAGATTAAATATGTTAAGGTCAATTCAGTTAAGTACCATTTTCTTCAATTGAAGAATTGGATATTTACAGTTGAATATTTTAACAGAAATGATAATAATTCAGGTTGGCTGATCTCTTCAATATTCAAGGTGACAGATTCTGAAAAAACGAATTATATAAAGAAAAACTTATCATTAAGATAGTATCATGGAATTGAAATATTCCTGAGTAACCATCATCTATCGGTTGAGAAGCATTTGTAAGGTTGAAATTGCTTGAATATACATCTATCAAACAATATATTCCTACATTTAATTCTATACAAATTTGAAATGTTAACTTTTTATGAAATGGAAAACCATTTTATTTATTGGGATAATTTTTCTTTTTGCTTGTAAAAGCGAAGAAAAGAAAAAGGAAGACCTATCAATAAAAATTGCTCAGGAGACTTGTGAGAAAATGAGTAAACTCAGTTCCAGTATTATTGGTGGTTTACTTTCAGGCATTTTTAACTCTATCACGGGTAGTAATGATGGACTTGAAACCGGAAATCTTGGTAAAATCCCTGATAACTGGTGCAATTGCTACTGTGATATCGTTTCAAAAGAGTTGAAAGAAAAATTTTCTTCCAACGAATTAAAACAGATCGAAAAAGATAAGACCCTTCAAATTATTTTAATTGAAAAGATCCTTGAAAATAAAAAAGAAGAGTTGCAAACGTGCATTGCTCAATCAACCAATACAAAGCTAAACAGTTACCAGGAATTTAAGAACAAACTTGATGAAAAACACGAATGACAAAAGAAGATCACAAATTCCTGGGAAATTGGTTTTCCTGATCTTTGTTAATCTCTTTATAATCAAGATTTGTAACGCACAAACAATTACTAATCAATTGTCAGATAAGGACACTCGGATTTTCATTGAAAGAACCGAAGGTTTAATAAAAGGGTATTTTGATAATCTCACAACAATCGGACTATTGGAGACTGCTGATAAGGATATCTTCATAGGGAATCTCATTCAATCGAGCTTTGAAAACGAGAAGGTCCGTGTCGTTAATGACATCGACTTGACTAAAAGTACACCGTTGGATTTTGATATTAAAACCTACCTTGATAATATTTCATTGTTTTACAGCTCTAGTGATGTGGTATTTGAACTAAAACAAATGTCTTTAAGTAATATATTTTATTCTACCGATTTTTACTACATCAAAGTGGAAGTGGTCAGGGAAATGACAATTCGTTTTCAGCAACAAAAAAAGGTTGATACTACAACATTGGAGATTTATATAAAAGTAATTCAAGATAATCTAAATCCACTTATTTACAGTATTAAGAAAAAAGAATAATTATAATCAACTATAAATTTTAAAAAAGGATCATAGAATCCTTGCTCATTCTTAAATTTTAAACCGAACGGCATTCTTATGTGATATTTACATTCGAATTTGACTGGGTTTGAAAAACTCATGAGGAAGATCATTTTTTATAGTTATGAACAATTAATGATAGAGGAATGCATGGTGATTTCCCGCGAATTCATATATTAACACGGATAAAAAAAACAAATAAGATGAAAAAAATAGTAATAAAATGTACACCAGAAATTCTTGGAAAGATAATTTATTTATTTATCCTTTTTCTCTTTGCCACTTCGTTTGCTAATGCGCAAACACTTCCTAACCAATTGTCTGCAATTGAAGAGAAAATAATCCTGGATCGTACTGAAGAGTTAATCAACAATTATTATAGTAGCTTGACGCCTATTGGTCAATTGGATCCTGATCAAAAGGATCTTTTTATCGCAAATCTTGTCCAAGACAAATTTGAAAATGATATGGTAAGGGTAGTCAATGATATTGATTTGACCGGAAGCACTCAATCTGATTTCGATATCAAATCTTACCTTGATAATATTTCCTTATTTTATGGCTCAAGTGAATTTGAGTTTAATCTGAAACGAATCTCATTAAGCAAAATATTTTATTCTAAAGAATTCTTTTTTATTAAAGTAGAAGTTGTGCGTGAATTAATTATTACCTCGATGGAGCAAAAGAAAATTGATTCTACTGTACTCGATATCTATGTAAAGTTTCTACCTTCCAACAGGATACCTCGTATATATAGCATAAAAAAGCATGAAAATACAAATGATAAATTTACTCTTGTTACCGTATTGGCACCAAATATCAACGAAACTATTAACAATGACCAGGTGATGTTCAATCAACCTGTTCCGGATATAAAGCCGGGTGAATTTTATATAAACACTTTTCCAGATGGAGCAACTGTTGAATTCACTGATTATCCTGACTTCGGGAAAAAACTCACCCCAGCAACAATTAAAATTCCTTCGACAAAGTACAATATTAAAGTTTCAAAAATTGAATATGAATCACAAGATGTACAAATCAATGTTGGGGTCGATAAATCCGCTTCTTTTAAACTGGTTCCTACTTTTGCTTATCTTAATCTGGAGATACTACCTGTAAATGCAGATGTTATGGTCAATGGAGTAAACACACCATTCCTGAATGGAAACCAATGGGATTTAAAAGTGCTAAAAGGAAACTCCGTCGTGGAAATATCTGCTGAACATTATCACCCGAGAAGGATTGAAAGTATCACACTCGCAGGAGAAATTAAAACAGTTGAAGAGAATTTAGTTCCAAAAATGGGGAGTTTGACAATTAGTGCAGATAATCTCGATGCGAACAATGCAACCGTATCCATTGATAATGTGAAAGTAGGTTCGATCCCCATGCAGAATTTTCCAATCCTGGAAGGGAAACATACTGTAACTATTGAAAAAGCAAAGTTGACAACGATTGCGAAAATTGTTGATATCAAAGAAGATGATAATTCAGTATTGAAAATAGCGTTGTATGCTGCTGTTAAAACTACAATAACAACTGACCCTTCAGGTGCTCATATATTTATTGATGGCAAAGAAATTGGGACTTCGAACCTTAATGCGAAACTGTCAATTGGCTCTCATTCTATTAGAATTGTTAAAGATTATCACGAAACTAAATCAGAGAATATCGTTATTCATGAATACGACCAAACAAGCAAATTTTCTTATACTTTGGTTCCTCTCAAATATTCAGTGAATGTCTCTTCAAGGCCAAGTGATGCAGAAGTTTATTTTGAAGGAAGTTTAAAAGGCACCACCCCATTAACGATTGAAACAACCCAAGGGTTACATAAATTCAAGATCAAACGCAAAAGATATTTTACTCGATCATTTCTTAAAAGTGTTGATGAATCCGGTGAAACAAAGATTAAAAAAGTTCTATACCCAAAGAACCTTTATAATATTAATGTTATGTATGGGATCAATTCTTTTGGTATTGGTTTAGGCTTTACGATATCCTATTTTTCAATATCTGGTGACTACTTTCCAAAAATAAAGAATAATGTTTTTACGACAAGTAAACCTTTAATGTATCCAGATACAAAATTCAATTTCAATTCCGAGTTTAATTCGACAACAGATGAAAAAATTTCTATTGCCGATAGTAGCGGTACTGGATGGGATATTAAAGCTGGTTTTGTTCTATTACAACCATTTATGATGCGTATACATGTGGGATATGGAGTCCGTGGATTTAGGTATTATGAAGTATATCGTATGATTAAAGATGCCACTGTTCAAGGAACTAACGATAAATTAAAGGAAGGTGATTTGATCAAATCTAATGTCACTAACAAGAAATCCTTCAATTCATTTTTGATAGGTATTGAAATACCTCTCAGACATCTCAATCTCGGAGCCGATTATTGGTTTAATTCTGAAAGAGGTCCTGGGTTCTCTAGCATCGTATTTAGAGTGGGGTTAAATTTGTATTAATCTATTGGCAGTTCTATAACTGTCCTTTTGTTTTACTTCAATTGAGCCTTTCTTTGCTCAATGCAACCTTCTCAATCCAAACTTTCCGAAGGTGAAATAGCCGAAGCTTAGGCTACGGTCACTATTAAACTCAGGCGAAAGAACCCGAGCCGAATGAAAATCGGTCGAAATTCCTTTGGAGACCTCAGAGTATTTTCATACTCTTGCATGGGAGCATAAAGAAATTAATGATTTTTACCTGATGGAATTCAATGAGCCGCTTGAAGCTCTGCGATCAAATATCAAATATCCTGCCCTTGTCCTGACAAGCATGACTAGAAATTTTGAAGCTTCAAACCTGGATAATATCCTGGATTCGATCAATGCAGGGTT
>CAYHCU010000106.1:0-9809 GCA_964355035.1 uncultured Flavobacteriales bacterium
AACGAAGGAGTGACAATCTATTTGAAACGATTGGTTAATTATTTACCTGCCGAAGTCCTTATTCTTCCGGCATCTACCTCTAAGCTCAAAGAAAAGATTGTTGAAGAAGAAAGTAAATTAATTCTCGCGAGAATTCTTCCACGCGATTATATTGTTCTATTGGATGAGTTAGGAAAGGAACTCACTTCACGGCAACTGGCAGTCTTCATTGAAAAACAAATGCTCGCCGGAACAAATAGGTTGTTGCTTATTACAGGAGGAGCTTTTGGAGTCTCTGACGAACTAAAAAAGAAGGCTCACTTCACCCTTTCCGCTTCAAAGTTTACATTTACCCATCAGATGATCCGATTGCTGCTAATGGAACAAGTATATCGTGCCATGACAATTTTAAAAAATGAATCCTATCATCATGATTGAATTGAATTAAACATTGTTAAATTTGTAAAGTCAAGCCCTCCTCGCTTATGCAAGAATATCTTTCGTTAGTTGATTTCATTGTTCCTGTTATTTTTTTGATTGCAATTTATTTTTTTGCAAAAAGAAGGCAGTTAAGGAACATTGAAGAGAATCCAAGTTACAAATATTATATAACCGGATTAATGGTTAAAATAGCAGGTGGAATTGCTGTTTGTTTGGTTTATGTAATTTATTACGGAGGCGGGGACACGTTGAATTATTACAGCGATTGTGTTGTACTACTTAACATGGGTGAAAAATCTATTTTAAATATTTTCAGGTTTTTGGTTGGACCCGATCCGGGTTTAGCTTTTGAATTGGATAGTAATACAGGGTATATGCAATATTATGATGACCCTCATGCTCGTGCTGTTGTTAAGCTTACTTTTCTTTTGTGTTTTGTTTCGTTTAAAAGTTTTATTGGTATGACAATGTTATTGGCCTACATTTCTTATTGGTCTATTTGGCGTCTGTATCAGGTTTTGATTTCTGAGTTTCCAAATTTAGTTTTTGAGTTTGCTATAGCCTTATTTTTTATCCCTTCTGTCTTTTTTTGGGGAAGTGGTTTGTTGAAAGATACAATTACCTTTTCAGCAGTGTGCTTGTTCTCGTCTTCCTATTTTATTGTGCTTACTCAAAAAAGAAATTATTTAACCAACATTTTTTATATTCTCTTAAGTTCAAGTATTCTAATTTGGATTAAGCCGTATATATTTTTCGCTTTGCTCCCGGGTAGTTTTCTTTGGTATGGTGGAATTCAACTGGAGAAAGTAAAGAATAATTTAATGAAAGCTCTTTCTACACCGTTTTTAATTGTGTTCTCTTTGATATCTGGTTATTTTATGCTAAACATTATGAGTGGTGTTTTAGGTGATTATTCATTGGAGAATGTACTCGACAAGGCTGTTGTAACTCAAATGGATTTAAAAAGTGATCACTATCAAGGGTCAGCATACGATATCGGCGATTTTGATCCAACTGTTCAAGGAATTTTAGCAAAAATGCCTGCGGCCATTAATGCTGCTTTATTTCGACCGTATATTTGGGAAACTTATAATATAACGATGCTCTTCTCAGGTCTGGAGAATTTGATTATGCTCTTTTTTACTGTTTATCTGTTGGTGAAATTGAAAGTTTACAATTTATTTCGTTTGATGTTTAAACACAGAATACTCTTCTTTACAGTTTATTTCAGTCTCTTTTTTGCCTTTTCGGTCGGACTTACCACTTCTAACTTTGGTAGTTTAGTTCGATATAAAATTCCGGCTATCCCTTTTTATGTAATTAGTTTGATCATTATTTCATCTACCTACAAAGAATTGAAAAAAGAAACTCTTGATTTTGATCAGTCTAAATTAAAGTAATCCTCTTTGTATATTCTACTATATACATCTTCTGCAATTGAATAACTTCGATATTCTAGTGCTAAATTGGATATTTTATGAGTCAAAGCTTCTTTTAAAAGGAGGAGCGATTCGATCTTATCTATTGCTTTTCTGAATTCTAAAGTACTAAAGTTCTCGAGTACATAGCCGATATCATTATTATGTATTATATCCGAATCATCTGATATATCTTTCGTAATAATTACAGGCAATCCTAAAGCCCAATACTCTCCATCCTTAATAGGTGAGCAATATCGCTTTGTTGGGATTGGTTTAACAGGTGTAATAGCAAAATCACCTAAACCCATGTAATAAGGGATATCTTCATGAGAAACAAATTTGCAAATTAATTTTTCTAAACTAAAATTGCTTTCTATTGCCCATTCTTGCAATTGTACAATTGAATGATTCGTCAGAACTAATGCTCTGAAGGACTCTCCCCATTTGTCTTCTGCTGCTTTGAAAATTTTAAAGACTTCTTTGGTAAGATAAATTCCGTCAAATTTTCCTGCGTATACGCAAACTATTTTATTTTCTAATTCTAAATCTTTCAGAAGCTTAGGATTCTTTCTTTTGTCTATATTAAAAATTGCATTATTTACACAGGCCGGCTTCACAAGGAAATTTTTAGGAACAATTTTGTAGGAGTCTACAACATATTTTTTCATTCCTTCCGTTGCGCTAATAAGCACACTTGCAAAATTGGATAGTTTCTTTTCTAAAAAAAACAAGACACGATATTTCAAGCCACTTCTTTTCCATGTGTTGTTTTCAACCATGGCCTCTGCATGTGGCTCATAACTGTCAATTATTAATTTCCGTCCTGTGAACTTGCAAAGGAGGTAGCCCAAACTGCCGGCTGGCGTGCACCATGCATGAATTATTCCAATCTTTTCGTTTTTTATTACCTGAATCAATTTTGAAATATAACCTACAAATTTTGCTGCAAATAAAAAATTAAAATTGGAGTAATTAAAAGTAATTAATTCAATCCCTTTTGAATGAAGAAATTTTCTTTTCTCCGCCAGCGTAGCTTCATCCATTTTTAAATGTTCTTGCTCAAAAGTAACTAATATGATTCTTCTACCTGATTCAATATTCTTGCGAATTATATATACATACGGCAAGGTGTAGGCCTGAATTAATGCATCCTGATAGCTCCAATGAGTTAATATTAGTATGTTGCTATTCTTTTTCACTTAATTTTCAAAATTATTTTTCTCCCTAAAATAGACTTGAATAGCATACTTAAGTACTTTACTTTAATTCCACCTTTACGTATAGATTCTAATGAATATTTTATGCTTTCTGTTTTATTCCCATCTAAATAAGCATGAATAGAGCAAAAATAATTTTTGTGAGCTTCTAGTTGCCTAATTTCGTTTTTAGATAAACTCACATTTTTTTCTATCCAATCAACAGCTTGAAATGTTTTATGGATAATTGCTTGATTTCCTGATCGCATAGATCTGTCTTGGTGGTCAAACATTGTTATTGTTGTATCAGGTAATAGTGTCAGGAAATCGTTTTTTAAATTGCTCATTAAAAACATCCAGTCTTCTTTGATTGCATATGTTCGGTCTTCCTCGAAATAGATTAAGTTCGTGTTATTTCTTTTAAAACATATGTTGCAGGCTAATGGATTTCCATCTAAAAATAATTTGTAGTTGTATTTACCCGCAGGTAATTTTGAAATATCTGAAAAGTAGGTTCTTTCCTTTATGTCAACGAAATTAAATTTTGTGGCAATGAAATTAGGATAGTTATATTTATTTATCCCTGAAAATAATATTTCTAAGTGATTACTTTGCATAAAATCGTCAGAGTCGAAAAGTACTACATATTCTCCAATAGCATTTCTAATGCCGTTATTTCGTGCAGCACCTCTTTCCAAATTTTCTTGACGAAGTGTTTTAATCGAAATCTCTGATTGAATATTTTTTTTGACAATTGATTCAATGTTTTCTTTACTTCCGTCGTCAATGATAATAATCTCATACGACTTGAATGTTTGGTGAAGAAGATGTTGAAGGCTTCTTACCAATAGTTCAGAGCGATTGTAAACCGGAATTACAATAGAAAAAAAGGGTTGATTCATTGATTTAATTCTCTACTTAATTCAGTGTACAAATTAATATGTCGTTGAACCTTTTCGGAATATTGAAAATATTTCAAGGCATCTTCCTTAGCGCGATTTCCTAGTCTTTTTCGTAATTCCGGATCTATTATCATTCGTTTTAGCGCAGTATAAACTGCTTCAGTGGAAGTATAAGGAACTACAAGACAATTTTCTTCGTTTTTTGCAGTAAAGCAGCTTATCCCTGATAGTGTAAGCACTTGAGCACATCCACTTATCATACCTTCCATAATATTAATTCCAAATGTTTCACTTTCTTTTTTAATTGGTATATGAAGATGAATATCAAACAACCTAAACAGCGCTATATTATCGGATACAAAACCTTTGTACATAATTTTGTCTTGAAGATTCTTTTCCCGGATGGAATTAATTACTGTTTCAAAACTTTCGCCTTTACTTCCAAAAATAAGAAGTCGAATGTTAGGATATTCCTTTGTCAGTTTTTCAAATGCTTCAATTGCATATATATGCCCTTTCCAGAACTCAAATCTTGCTACCATTCCAATAATAAACATGTCAGGAGTAATGTCAAGCTTCTTTTTTAAATCTTCAATCCTCTTTTCGTTTTGAAAAAGATAATCTTCTGATTTAAGTGAATGGTGGATAATTGATAATTTGTAATCCGCAATATTGAAATGTATTTTTAAAAATGCAAGAGCCTCATCCGTAAGCGCAATAACTCTTTTCGCAAGTCTAAAGGTTAGACGATCAATAAATTCTTGTTTCTTACTATTAAAATCGAAAGCCCAGGATGTGTTTTCGCATGTAGTTACTCGCATTTTTATCCTGCAAAACCACGCTGAAGTTTGGCCTACAAGATTTCCGTAAGGCATTTCAGTATGGACTAAATTAATTTTTTTGCCAATTAATATTGAACTTACAACAAAAAAGTTTTTTATGAAATACAAAAAATTACGGTGAGGTAAATAGTGTACTTCAATATCTAAATTTTTTAATTTTTCAATTAAATGAGGGGGAGTTTCATTAATTAAAATATAGATATGCTCAATGTTTCTTTTTTTCAGTTCTTCTGAAAACCATACCCATTGCATAGAACTATTTATGTGCGATATAATAAAGGCTATTTTCATCGTTGGCTAAAACTTATTTTGATTTTTCGTGCAAATTTGATCAGGATTGGAGGGAAATTAAGTATTCGGTTAATTATTTTTTTTATCTCCGGTTCGGTATTAAGAATTTCGCTGTATTCATTTTTTAAATATTTCCCGATTGTTTTGCAACGGTCAAATCTTTCTGTTGTGTAATCATATTTTAAAACATTGCAAAGAAAGTAGTACAGTAATTCATCCTCGTTTATTTTTCGTAACGTTTTGTATTTGTCGAAATACATTACAATTTCGGCATTTACTTCACTGCTGAAGTTTAATTTCTTTAATTCAATATTTATTTTATCTAGTTTTAGTCCTGTTATTATGCTATTGAAGATTAGCGCCCATTCATCAATGAATTTTGAAATTGAGGTTGTTGATTTGCTTTGACTGTGAAGCCTGTAATTTGACATCAGGATGTCGACATGCTTGAACTCGCAAATCATGGAAAGCCGACTAAATAATTCATAATCCATTCCATAGTGAAATTTTTCTTTTAATTTTCCTGCTCTTTCTAAATACTCTCTTTTGATGAAAGAGGAAGGTTGTGGAAAAGTCATTCCAGATAGTATTCGTTCTATTTTATCCTTTATATAACCTTTATTTACTTTTTTAAAATTGCGAGCGTCAAATATTAATGAATTGCCATGTATTAAACCAATATTTGCTGCTGAATCTTGAAATATATTATTAACAGCATGTAAGGTTCCGGGAGTGTATGTATCGTCACTACAAAGCCATGTAATTATATCTCCTGTTGCTTTTTGAAAACCTTTGTTGATTGCTTGGCTTTGTCCGTTATCTTTTTCTGATACCCAATAGGTCAACTGATCTTTATATTTATTAATTATTTCTTCAGAACGGTCAGTGCTCTTTCCATCAATAACAATAATTTCTAAATTGGGATAGTCTTGAGATAATACAGATTGTATAGTTTCCTCTAAATAGGAGGCTTGATTATAACTTGGAATAATAATTGATATTTTAAGCATACTATTTTTTAATATAGAATATTTTTAATGACTCTCCAAGTTTTGTTAAATCAAAAAGCATATTAAGAATATTCTTTAATATCGTTAGAAGATATTTATTTTCGATTTTTTCTCGGATCTTTCGATCGTTTTCATTGTAATCGTATAAAATTGGAATGTCATTTTTTTTCTTCTTCCAATTTAAAAGTGCATATTTATATCTGGCTAAACTTATTCCTGTGGTTCTGGTAAAGTTTTCTTTAAAACCGCAGCTTGTCAGCATTTTTTTCATAGTACTTGAGGAATAGTAACATAGGTGCTCAGGAAAAATAATGTTATTCCACCTTTCGCCGAGAAAATATCGGAGAAGGCAGTTGAAGTTTGGTGTTGTCATATAAAGACCTCCTCCTTGTCGAAGAAGGGCATTAAATTTTTTTGCAAAATATATTGGTGGACTTAAATGTTCTATTACTTCAATTGTTACAATGATATCAAATTGCCCAACTTCGTTAACAGGTAATTTTGATAGGTCATTATATATAACAAGTTTTTTTTCATTGCATTTCGCAATCAATGTTTCTGAAATTTCAATTCCTGTTACATTCCAATTTCTTTTTTTTGCTTCTGTTAGGAAATAACCTTCCCCACAGCCAAATTCCAATAATTTTCCTGTTTTGCGGTAAGGTTCAAAAATATCTAGTATCTCATTGTATCTTTGAATGGTTAATTCAGATATCTTGTCTGCTATTGGATATACTGAATAATATTCTAGAATTTCTTCGTTTGTTGCAATCTTTCTACTGAAAACAAAAGAACAGGAATTACACTTGGTGATAAAATGATTATCTCCAAATATATTTTTTAGAGATGAACTACCGCAAAGAATACAATTGTTATGTAGAATAGGTTTAGACATGATGAATTTAGTCTCGATTAATTTACTAATATCAGAATTTTTAATTAAAAATTAACAAATATTTTTCGTTTTATTTGATTGCTAGTTAAGTATTTTAATTTTGAGGTGTAATTAGATCGAATTCAATGATCTATATTGAATCTAAAACTCGTAATTAAACAAATGAATGTCGTTTTTGTAGTAGCGATAGACTAAGTCTTTAGTTTCCGAAGTGTATTGATCAGCATAACCTTTTTCTTTACTAATATTTTTATGTGGTAATTTCTCGGTAATATTCAATTTGTTAAGAACGTATTCAAAGTCTTCTTCTACATTTTCAAATTTTCCTATGTAATCTACCATTTTGTTTCCGAATCGATCAAACAGATATTCACTTTGTGTGTGATAAATATAAGGATTACCTGTTTGCCATTTAATAAAATCTCGAAAGGTTTGAATCTCATTTTTAAAATATACATGAGGATGCATCCCTGGTTTTTTTAAATAGTACGTGTAGGAGGATAACATCCAGTCCCAAGGATTTCTGACAAAAGCAAATTTGAAGAAATCATTAAATATTGTTGGATCGAGATAGCGAATAAGTTCTGAGCTTCGAATATGGTCGTAAAATTCATCTGAATATTGGCGAACACCTAGTTTTTTTAAGGCTGATGAGTACATTGTTTCTTCAGGATAAAAGCAGTACTTAGAAAGTGCTGCTTTTATTGATGTTCCTGCAGTTTTATCAATATGAATAAAAATAAATTTTTTAGAATAACTTAGCAGCATATCAATTGTTAGTTATTGAGTCGTTTGAATTTACAATTTGTTTTTTTGAATTCATTATAAAACACAAAAGTTGCTTAATCATATTAATGTTTTCTGAAAGATTTAATAGACCAAGTTCGCCCATTCTGCCTCTGTAATAGTAAATCATAAGAAAATTGATATTGTCAACTTTTCCTGAGGAACGAAATGCATAACGAAAAATTGCCAGAAAATATCTCCTCATGCTTCCTAAATACATTCTGGTTATTAATAAAAGTGCAGGAGTGTTTTTCTGTTTTTTATAGTAGTAAGTTATGATGTCCGTTGAGATTGACTCGCTTCCTAGTTTTCTATACAGATGTTGCATATTTATCCATGACATTCGATGAGCATTGATGACATGTGTTAATTGTAAATTTTCATTAAAGTATAGTTTGTAACCTATTATTCTAGCTAACCAACAAAATTCTGTATCTACACCTGATACCAAATGATCTCGTCTTCTTCCATCACTAAATGCAAATCCTTCTCTTAGTCCGGCATCTAATATATTTTTTCTAATAATCATTCCTGCTCCCCAAAGGAAACCTCGATTATCGGTTATGTTTTCTATTGGTAAATGACCTTGTTTTCCAACCGATAATTGTTGCAAATAGTGATTGAGCCAGATAGGCGGTTCAATCATAAATAGGGGTTCATTGTTTCCTCCTAAAACGCCACAATCGGGGAAGTTTTGAAAGTGTTGATGGACTTCTTGAATCCAATTTTCTTTCAAAATGGTATCGTCTTCAATATAAGCTAAAAGGGAATAACGGGATTCTCTGTATCCTCTTAATTTGGCATGAAGCAGACCCTCTCTTTTTTCATTGAAAATTTTCATTGAAATAGAGCTCTCTGGCCATTTGGCTTCTGCTATTCTAGTAATATCCTCTTGTGGATTGTTGTCGATTAGGATTACTTCCCATGGAATTGTATTAACAAATTTTTGATTTAGTAAAGATTGAAGACAAGAATCAATTGTTTTTTCACCATTGTAACAACATACAATTACTGAGATACCATAGGTTGTGCTGTTTTTATTTTCCGAATTATTTTGGAATTGTAAATTTGAATTTATGCTATGAAAGCCATCACGGTGATGAGTGCTTTTTAAATCATCTTCTGAAAAAAGTTCTTCAGCTTGAATATTTTTATCTATTAAAAAATTTGTTATTCTCGGATTAACAATATCTTGACGAAGGGCATCATATTTCTTGCGCATGGAAAGAAATATTTTTAAATATCCTTTAATGAAAGCATTTTCGGTTTTTCTTTGTAACCTGGAAACTCTATTTAATCTTTGGTTAACTATAACTCTTAAATAGTATTTTAAAGTTGCAATAAATTCTAGCCACCAAGGTGATCGAAGTTTAATTTTCTTATCAAATAATGAACGGTATATACGTAATGTTAATTCTGCTTCACCAAACCCTTCATGCATTCTAATCAGTCCAGTTTCCGATAATTTTTTTTGAGGAATGAAATGCTGCAAAAATAAATCTTTATCATACCATAGCCTATATCCTTCTATGTGTAAAAGCAAACATATTTCTGCATCTTCTCCTGCTGTTAATTTGTTTCCTTTTCGACCTGTTAATCGAATTGTATGTCGTTCATTAAAAAGTTTGTCCCAGGCTTCTTTTCGAATTGTAATTCCGGCTCCCCATAGGTATTCTCCTGAATCCAAATACCCTGATTCATTAAATGGCGTTCCTACAGCAAAAGAGTCTGCATAATCTGCAAACCATTCCGGAATTGGAAGTTTTTCATGAATGGCTTCTATTCTTCCGCCACATGCACCAGCTCTTGGATGAGTCCTGAAAATCGACAGTACTTTATTTACCCAATCTTCTCTTATCCAATTGTCATCATCAATAAAACTAAGTAGAGAAAAGCGCGCTGAATTGGCTCCGCAAATTCTTGCTTTTGATAAGCCCGGAATTTCCTCTGTTACTAATTTCAATTTAGTAACAGGATTTTTATTCCAAATCTCTGTTGCTAATATAGCTGTAGTATCTGTACTATTGTTGTCGACCACAATAACTT